>NZ_JBHUAF010000148.1:18456-18928 GCF_042789895.1 Kitasatospora sp. NPDC056783 | reverse complement strand
CTCCAGTACCCGGTGCAGGACTCCGGCGATGGCGCCCGGGGTGTCCAGCAGGGTGCCGTCCAGGTCGAAGAGGACCGCGGCGGCCCGGTCGCGCGTCGTCATGAGCGCGCCCCGGCGTACTCGGCGAGCTCCGCGGAGAGCTGTACGGCGAACTCCCCCGCCACGGTCGCGGTGGACAGCAGCACGGACCGGTTGGCGGCCGAGGTGCGTCCGTGGGTCGCCCGGGATATCGCCTTCAGGAGGTACGGCGTGATCGCGGGTCCGGTGACACCGGCGGCCTGCGCCTCGGCGGTGGCGTCCGCGAGAGCGGCCTCGATGTCGGCGGACGGAATGCCGTCCTCCTCGCGGATCGGGTGGGTGACCAGTGTCGCGGTGGCGTTCCCCGTCCGCCAGTGGGCGAGCGTGACGGCGGCGATCTCGCGCAGGTCGTCGAGTCGGTGCGGGTTGGGCAGACCGGTGCTGACGCTCAGAT
>NZ_JBHUAF010000148.1:0-18446 GCF_042789895.1 Kitasatospora sp. NPDC056783 | reverse complement strand
GCAGCCGTAGCCGATCACGGGGATGCCCGCCGTCTCCAGCCACTCCAGGGTCCACGCGGGGTGCAGCATCGACTTGGCGCCGGCGCACACCACGGCGACCCGGCTGCGGGTGAACTGCACCAGATCGGCGGAGATGTCGAAGGAGTGCGGCGCGTCGCGGTGCACCCCGCCGATGCCCGCGACCGCGAACACCGGGATTCCGGCCAGTTCGGCCGCCACGAGGGAGGAGGACACGGTGGTGGCGCCGCGGCCGCCACGCGCCAGGGTGATGCCCATGTCCCGGGTGCTGACCTTGGACACGGCCGGGTCGGAGGCGAAGAGTTCGAGCTGTTCCTTGGTCATGCCCACGCGTATCCGGCCGTCGATCAGCGCGACCCGGGCGGGGACGGCGCCGGCCGCGCGGACCGCCGAGTCGATGCCGAGCGCCAGGTCGAGGTTGGCCGGGTAGGGCAATCCGTGTGGTATGGCCGAGGATTCGAGGGCGACGACCGGACGGCCCTCGTGCAGGGCCTCGCGCACCTCCTCGTCGATGTCCAGCACTGCAGGGTCGGCGGCGAGCGCCGCGATGGTGGCGTTCATGGGGACTCCTCAGTGATTCGGTGCGGGTGGCGGAACGGCTTCGACTGCGAGCGGACCGCCGGAGACGGTGCCGGTTCCTTCCGGGAACCGCGGGTACGGGCTGCGCGTGGACACCGGCCCGCTGTCCCGCGGCACGGCCGGTGCGGATGCTCGACGCCGGGTCAGGACCGGGAGTGGACGTCCTCGGAGAGGGTGTGCCGCTCCTTCCCGACGATCGACGGGTTGAAGACCGAGACCAGGTGCAGGTCCTCGTGGTCGGAGGCCACGAAGTGGTGCGGATCGCGCTCGTCGAGGATGTGGATGGCGCCGGGCGTGATCCTGTGGCGGGTGCCGTCCTTCTCGACGACCTCGCCGGAGCCCGCGACGCAGTAACAGGCCTCCGGGTGGTCGCGGTACCGCGGAGCGCTCGTGGTGCCCTGACGCACCAGGGTCACGGCGTAGGCGAAGCCCGTCCCCCCGGCCTCGACCAGGGCTCGGCGGCCGGTGCCGGTGCCCCACGCGGCGGGGACGGCGTCGTCGACGCTGCGGGAGAACACAGAGATGCTCCTTGGGGGTTGGCGAAGGACGACTGATGGTGCGTCATATGGCGAGGAGCTCGGGGAGATCCCCGCGAGCGCTGATCGCCACCCTCACTGTGTGGAGCGGGCCGGGGTCCCACAAGCGCCGTCCGAGATCCTCGTCAAGTCACGGACAGTCCGTCAGGTCGCACCGGGAGAAGCGGTATCCGAGGCACTTCGATGGTGGTCGACCCACCTCCCCGGGGCAGTTTTCACGCCATGCGGCTTCATCACCGCCGATCCCACGGCCGACCTCCTGTTCACGGAGAAGGTGAAGGAGATCGTCACCGCGAGGAACGCCACCCGACCCACGTGCGCTTACTGGCCAAGGGAGTCGAGGATCGCGTTTCCACCCCGCATGTCAGCCGCCGGCGGATCCCGGCAGAAGTGGAATGTCGGGATTCCATCGCACGCGGGGCGATCGCCGGGCGGCACGCCGGTTGATCGCACACGCACATCACGGCCCCGCAGGACATCCGCACGGCAACGCCGACGGATCCTCAAGCGACATCCTGAAGAAGAAAGGATGACATCTGCCTGAATGACTGACAGACAGTCAGTGACCAAGGGGCGCAAGCATGGCGACCCGCCCGCTACCAGGCAACATCTGAGCGAATTAGGAGTTGACGCGATCACAATCGGTCGGGAATGATCCACACGCCACTCCGACTCCCATCGACATCTTGTGCCTGTCCGTCAGGACTCGTTCGACGTATACGAGTTCACCCCTAGCGCACCGTTCGGCTGACCCGATGTCCGGACCAGGTTCCGCGTCGAGCGTCAGCGGGAGTCCCCCAGTACGTGCCCATTCGCATCTACGGAAGGAATTGGCCTGATGACTGCCGACCACAGCCCCCTGTCGGCCCCCGGCGAGCGTGAAGCAGGGCTCGACGCCGGGCCCGCCGCCCCGGTCTCCCCGGCCGCCTCCGCCGGGGCGAGCGCCTCGGCCGCGTTCCGAGCCCTGCTGGAGCGGCCCGGCCCCGTCCGGGCCGCGGGCGCGCACAATCCGCTCGGCGCCCGGCTGGCCCAGCGGGCGGGTTTCGACGCCGTCTGGTCGAGCGGCCTGGAGATCTCGGCCTCGCAGGGGCTCCCGGACGCCGACATCCTCACGATGACCGAACTGCTCGCGGTGGCCCAGTCGATGGCGGCGAGCATCCCCCTGCCGGTGATCGCCGACTGCGACGCGGGCTACGGGAACGCGAGCAACGTGATGCACATGGTCCGCCGCTACGAGGCCGCCGGAATCGCCGCGGTCTGCATGGAGGACAAGTGCTTCCCGAAGGTGAACAGCTTCATACCGGGTCGTCAGGAACTGCTCCCCGCAGAGGAGTTCTGCAACAAGATCGCGGCGGCGAAGAGCGCCCAGTCCCGTCCTGACCTGGTCGTGATCGCCCGGCTCGAAGCCCTGGTGGCCGGCTGGGACCTGGACGAGGCGCTCCGCCGCGGGGAGGCCTACGCCGAGGCCGGCGCGGACATGGTGCTGATCCACGCCAAGGGCAGTTCGCCGCAGCCCGTGCTCGACTTCCTCAAGCTGTGGCGGATGCCGCAGCCGGTGGCGGTCGTTCCGACGACGTACCACACGGTCACCGCCGACGAGTTGTCCGATGCCGGCGCCAAGCTGGTCATCTACGCCAACCACGGACTGCGCGCGGCGATCACCGCCATGAGCGCGGCCTTCGACACCATCCTGCGCGAGGGGCGCACCACCGGTATCGAGGACCAGATCTCTCCGCTCAGCACCGTCTTCGACCTGCAGGGCATGGGGCAGTTCCTGGCGGCGGAGGAGCGTTTCGTGCGCCGGCCGGCCCAGACCGCCGGGACCGTTCGGTGAGCGCGGACGTCCTCACCACACCCACCGTGCCCGGTCGGCCGCTCCCGGCCGCCGAGGTCGCACAGACCCTGCTGGACGCGGGCGTCGGCCCCTTCTACGGGGTTCCCTGCTCGTTCCTCGGGCCGCTGATCAGCGTCCTCGAGGAGCAGCACCCGGGTGAGTACTGGGCCGCCGGCAACGAGGGCGAGGCCGTGTCGCTGGCGGCCGGGGCCCGGCTGGCCGGCCGCAGGCCCGTGGTGATCCTGCAGAACTCGGGCCTCGGCAACACGGTCAACCCGCTCACCTCGCTCTGCCACACACTGCGGGTCCCGGTTCTGCTGCTGGTCACCTGGCGCGGACGCCCCGGGCAGCCGGACGAGCCGCAGCACCAGCTCATGGGGCGGATCACCCCCGAGCTGCTCGACGCGATGGAGACCCGGTGGGAGCTCTTCCCCACCGACCTCACGGAGCTGGCGGCGGCGCTGGAGCGGGCGGACGCGCACATGCGCGAGACCGGTCTGCCGTTCGCGTTCATCGTGCCGAAGGGGGCCCTGCTGCCCCACACCCCGGCCGAGGCCGAGGCGGCCCCGGCCGAGGGCCTGGCGCTGCGCAGCGAGGCGATCGCCGCGGTGGTCGGGGCCTGCGACCGGGACACGCTGCTGGTCGCGACCACCGGGAAGACCGGGCGGGAGCTGGAGCGGGACTGGGACCGGGACGGCAACCTCTACGTGGTCGGCTCGATGGGGTGCGCCTCCAGCATCGGCCTCGGCGTCGCCCTGAACGCCCCGGAGCGCTTCGTGACCGTGATCGACGGCGACGGCGCGGTGCTGATGCGGATGGAGGCGATGGCGAGCATCGGCCGCAGCACGGCGACCCGGTTCACGCACGTGGTGCTCGACAACGGCGCCTACGAGTCGACGGGCGGGCAGCCCACCTTCTCCGCCGGAGTGGACTTCGGCGCCGTGGCGGCCGCGTGCGGGTACCGGAGCCAGACACTGGTCGACGGGCTCGTGGAACTGGGCGAGGCGGTGCGCCGGGCACAGGCGGAGCCGGGGCCGCACTTCATCCGGGCCCTCATCCGATCGGGCTCCGACGCGGCGCTCGGCCGCCCGGCGCTGGCGCCGCCCGAGTCCGCCGCCCGCTTCGGTCGGGCGGCGCGGGCATGACGATCCCGGAACCGCGAGAAACGGGACGGTCCTCGGCGTTCGCGCTCGCCGTGGTGGGCGGCGGCCCGAGGGCGACGTACGCGCTCGAACGCCTCTCCGCGACCATCGGCCGACTGGACGGCCGACGGCTGGCGATCCATGTGTTCGAGCTGAGCGGGGAGTTCGGGTCGGGGCAGGTCTACAGCGTGAACCAGCCGCACACCAGTTACCTCAACCGGGCCGCCCACCAGGTCTCGTTCGCGGCCGACCCGACGGTGACCGGCGCGGACCCGGTCCGGGCTCCGCACGAGCGCCCGAACCTGCACGAATGGTGCCGGGCGCGGTTCGAGCGGACGGGCGATCCGGCGTTCGACCTGGGGCCGGCGGACTCACCGAGGCGGCGCCAGCACGGCCTGGCGCTGCGGGAGATGTTCGACACCTACGTCGCGGAGCTTCGCGCGGTGCCCGGCGTCACCGTCGAGCTGCACCCCGAGGAGGTCGTCGACCTGGCCCCGACCGCCGACGGCCGGATGGACGTGGTCTCGCCGGCGGGCGTGCGCTGCACCGCGGATCAGGTGCTGCTGGTCACCGGGCACTCCAGCAACGAGCACACGGGCGAGGCCGGCCCCGAGGCCTACCTCGACTTCTCCCAGCGCACGGGCGCGGTCTACGCGCCGAGCGCCTATCCGCTCCAGGAGCACCTCTCGGCCCGGATGCCCTCGGCCGAGTCCACGGTCGGCTGCGCGGGGCTCGGGCTCACCTCGATGGACCAGGTCCTGTACCTCACCGAGGGACGCGGCGGGAAGTTCCTCCCCGACGGTGACCGTCTGCGCTACGAGGCCTGCGGGACGGAGCCGGCCCAGGTCTACGCGTTCAGCCCCAGCGGGATGTTCCCCTACACCCGGGCGCTGAGCCGCAAGCGGAGCCCGCACCGGGGGCGGTTCCTGACGAAGGAGGCGGTCGACCGGGTCCGGGAGGCCTCCGGCCTGCGCGTCGCCGAGGGCGAACGCCGCCGTCTGGACTTCGAGGCGCACGTGATGCCGCTGATCGTCCTGGAGATGGCGTACGTGCACTACGGCACCCTGTTCGGGCCCGCCGTCGGAGAACTCGTGGCCGAGGGCGCGCGGGAGGACTACGAGCGCTTCCTGGCGGGGCCGGTCGGCCCCGCCGAGGACGGCGCCGAAGTGGAGCGCCTGGTCACCGGAGCCGAGGCGGTCGCCGCGGGCGTCGGCACGGCGCTGAGCGCCGTCCTCGCCGGCGAGCTGACGCTGGGCGAGGCCGATGGCACCGTACCGGGTCTGGACGCCCGGGCGGCGCTGGAACGCTGGTACACGGTGGTCTTCGGACCGCCGGCAGCCGCGGCGGCACTGGCCGCGGCGGAGGGCGGCCGACGCCCCCCGGTCCCCCGGGACTCCCCCTGGCGGCTGGACACCGATCCGGCCCTCAACCGGTTCGACTGGCAGACCCTGCTCCACCCCGTCCGTCCTCGGGCGGGCGCCGAGCCGGACGAGTTCCGCCAGGCGTACCTGGACTTCCTGGACCGCGATCTCGCCTGGGCCGAGCAGGGCAATCTCGACAATCCGCACAAGGCCGGCGTGGACGGCGTCTGGCGCGACCTGCGACCCGTGATCAGTCACGCGGTGGACGGCGGCGGGCTCAGCGCCGATTCGCACCGCCAGTTCCTGGACCGTCACCGCCGGTGGCAGAACAAGCTCGCCGGCGGCGCGGCGCCCGAGGTCATGAAGAAGATCCGCGCGCTGATCGCGCACGGGGCCCTGGACGTCTCGGCCGGGCCGGGCGCGACCGTGGAGCTCGACGAGGAGAACGGGACGTACCTCCTGCGCGGCGGGCGGACCTCCCTGCGGGCACCGCTCGACGTGCTTCTCGACGGGAAGGTCCATCCCTTCGACGCGGAACACGACGTCCGTCCGCTCTACCGGCGTCTGGTCGAGCGCAAGCTGGCCCGGCTCTGGCGCAACACGACACCCGGTCAGGAGACCTTCGTCCCCGGTTACCTGGACCTCGACCCCGGGTCACGCTCGATCGGGCAGGACGGTCGGCCCGTCGAGGGGATCACCGTGCTCGGGCCGGCGGCCGCCGCCCAGAGCACCTACCAGTTCAGGGCCATGCGCCCGGACCACAACGACGTCGTCATGAGGGAGATCGTCGTCTGGCTGGACGGCTTCTGGGACGCGCTCCACGGACCTCGCGCGCGCCAGGAGACACCGCCCGCCGACCACCGACCGGCCCCACGAGCGAAGAGGCAGCCGTGAACCGCATAGACAACGCCCTGGCGCACTACTACGACGTGCTGAAGCGTTCCATGAACGGGTACCGGCAGTCGGAGGACTTCGTCCCCTCGGAGCTGTTCCTGCCCGACTTCGACCTGCCCGTCCTCGACGCGACGATGGAGAAGTTCCTCCAGCCCTCCGGCATCGGCATCGCCGATCTCGGGGAGTACGGCGACTGCTCGCTGCGGCTGTTCAACCTGATCGGCAATCCCGCGACCCGGACCAGCAAGACCTTCGGTTCGATGATCAACGTCGCCCGCGCGGTCAACCACATCCGGACCACCGGCGAGCGGGTCCTCCTCATCTCGCCGTCGTCCGGCAACAAGGGGACGGCGCTGCGCAGCGCCGTGGAGCGGGCCGTCTCGGTCGGGCTGGTGCGCGACACCGAGCTGCAGGTCGCGACGGTCTCGCCCGAGGCCTCCCGGCACAAGCTGTGGGGCTCGGGGCTCAGCGAGGACGCCCGGCTGCGGGAGCTCAACCCGATGGCCGTGCTGGACGTCGAGGTCCCCATGCACGTGAAGCTGATGATCGCGGAGTTCATGCCGCGCTACTCCGAGGAGTTCCACTCGCAGCACGGGGTGCGGCTGTGGCACACCCTCGAACTGCGCAACTACATGATGGCGGACATGGTCCGGGCCCTGGTGGAGAACGACCTGATGCCCCGCACCGGCCGCCGCCGGGTGCACGCGCAGGCCGTGTCGAGCGCCATGGGCCTGCTGGGCCTGCGGCACGGCCGCAACGAACTGGCCGAGCTCGGCGTGGAGCTGCCGGCACTCGAACTGATGCTGGTCCAGCACCTGGGCGCGCCGGACATGGTGCTCAGCCTCTACCACGACTCCTTCGACATGGACCTGGTCCCGGCCTACCGGCAACGGGAGTCCGACGGCATCTACGTCCAGGACCAGGACCCGCACTTCCCCTTCACCACGTTCGATCCCGCCGAGCACCTCGACGCGACCTTCTACTCGCGGACCCCGGCCTCGACGGCCCAGATCAACCCGCTGATCCGGGAGAACGGCGGCGCCGGGATCGTCGTGTCGCTCCACGAGTGCCTCCGGCGCTACAACGAGATCCGTGACCTGCTCGGCGTGACCGGCGGCGTCGAGCTGCCCTCCGATCCGCGCAAGCTGCGCGAGTGGAGCCTGGTGATGGCCCTGACCGGGGTGCTCAACGGAATCGACCGCGGGCTGGTCGGCGACCGCGACATCCTCGTCAACGCCACCGGGAGCTACACCGAGGACGACTACACGCCGCTGAGGTCCGAGCACAGCGTCCCGATCGACGGCATCGAGGGCTTCTACCAGGTGGTGCGCCGAGCGGCCGAAGCCGGCCGGTGAGCTCCGTGCCAGGACGACGCACCGGACGGACGGCCGCCACCGGGAGCGGTGCCCCCGAACGGGTTCCGGGTGCCTGCCCGCTGGACTGCCCGGACGGCTGCAGCTGGACGGTCACCGTCCAGGACGGCGTCGCCGTGCGGCTCGAAGGGCGCCGGGACCACCCGTTCACACAGGGCACGCTCTGCGTGAAGGTGAACCAGTACCTGGAGCACACCGCGGCGCCGGACCGGCTGCTCCATCCGCTGCGACGGACCGGGCCCAAGGGCTCCGGCACGTTCGAACGCATCACCTGGGACCAGGCGCTCGACGAGATCGCCGAGCGCCTGGCGGCCGTCAGGGACACCTGGGGCGGGGAGGCGATCTGGCCGTACTGGGGCACCGGGAACCTCGGCCACCTCCAGGGCATGCGCGGCCCGGCCGGCGCACGGCTGTGGAACGTCCTGGGCGCGTCCGGTCACGACATGTCGATCTGTTCGGTCGCCGGCACCGAGGGCGTCCGGTTCGCCACCGGCACCAAGCAGGGCATCGACCCGGAGTCGCTGGCGCACTCCCGGCTGATCCTGCTCTGGGGCGTCAACACCCTCACCACGGGCCACCACCTGTGGCGCTTCGTCAGGCAGGCGCAGGAGAACGGCGCCCATGTGGTCGCGATCGATCCGGTGCTGAGCCGGACGGCGAAGCAGGCCGACGAGCACTGCGCCCTCGTCCCCGGCACCGACGGCGCCCTGGTCCTGGGGCTGCTCCACGTCGTGCTCTCGCTCGGGGCGGAGGACCGCGACTACCTGGCCGAGCACACCCTGGGCTGGGATGAGTTCCGTGAGCGGATCCTGGCGTTCCCACCCGCCCGCGCGGCCGCCGTCACCGGCGTGCCCGAACAGCAGATCCGCGCCCTGGGCGAGCGGCTCGCCCGCACCCGGCCGACCGCGATCCGGGCCGGCATGGGGATGCAACGGCACGCGGGCGGCGGCGCCGCGCTGCGCCTGCTGGCCTGCCTGGCCGGGGTGACCGGCGACTGGAAGCACCTGGGCGGAGGCCTGTCGTACTCGACCGGCGGGTCCTTCGGCGGCGACCTCGCCGCGCTGCGCCGGGACGACCTGCGCCGGGCGCCCGTCCGCAGCCTGGCGATGACCCGCCTGTCCGAGGGCCTGCTCGCCCTGGACGACCCGCCGGTCAAGTGCCTGTTCGTCTACGGCGCGAACCCGGCGGCCAGCTCCCCCGACCAGAGCGGCGTGCTGCGCGGCCTGGCCCGCGAGGACCTCTTCACCGTCGTGATCGACCACTTCCCGACCGACACCGCGGACTACGCGGACATCGTGCTGCCCACCACCATGCAGACCGAGCACCTGGACGTGCACACCGGCTACGGCCACCTCTACCTCGGCTGGAACGAGCCGGCCGTGGCACCCGCCGGGGAGTGCCTGCCCGCCACCGAGATCTTCCGGCGCCTGGCACGGCGGATGGGACTGACCGAACCGAGCCTGTACGACTCCGACGACGAACTCGTGCGCCAACTGCTGGCCGGCGGTCACCCGTCACTGGACGGCATCACCGTGGAACGGCTGCGCACCGAGGGCTGGCTGCGCCTGAACCATCCGGCGGACCAGATCCTCTTCCGGGACGGCTTCCCCACGCCCTCGGGGCGCCTGGAGTTCGTGTCCGCCGCGGCCGAGGCGGCGGGCCTGGACCGGGTGGCGGGCTTCACCCCCGCGCGGGAGGTGGACGATCCGGAGCTGGCCCGGCGGTTCCCCCTGGTCCTGGTCGCGGCCGCCTCCCACTACTTCATGAACACGATCTTCGCCAACCGGCCCGCGCTGGCCAAGCGCGCCGGGCGGCCGACGGTGGCCGTGCACCCCGAGGACGCCGCGAGACGCGGCCTGACCGACGGACGGACGGCCCGGATCTTCAACGACCGCGGCTCGTTCGAGGCCCTGGTCAGGGTCAGCGACACGGTGCGCCCCGGCGTCGCCGCGACCACGAAGGGACACTGGTCGAAGCTGACCGGCGGAGCGGGCGTCAACACCACGGTGGACGAACGCGACGCCGACCTGGGCCGGGGGGCCGTCTTCCACGACAACCGGGTCCAGATCGAGGCCGCCGGCCCCACCCGAGCCACCGGAACCACCAGCGCTCCGCGCGCCGACCAGAACGACGAAGGGTTGAATCGAACATGATCAGCGGATCCCTCGGTCAGAAGGCAGACACACCGACCGAGCCCGCGAAGCCGGGTCCTGGTGCGGGGAGCCGGACCGGAGTCGTCATCCTCGCGTCCTGTCTGGGCTTCTTCCTCATCAACCTCGACGCGACGATCGTGAACGTGGCGCTGCCGGACATCGGGCTGCGCCTGCACGCGAGCCTGTCCGACCTGCAGTGGGTGGTGGCCGGCTACACCCTGGCCTTCGCCGGGCTGCTGCTGTCAGCGGGCACGATCTCCGACCGGATCGGAGCCACCCGGCTGTTCGGCTACGGCCTGCTGGGCTTCTCGATCGCCTCGGCCGCCTGCGGATTCGCACCGGACGTCGCGCTCCTGATCGTCGCACGGGTCCTCCAGGGCGCGGCCGCCGCGGCCGTGCTGCCCTCCTCCCTCGCCCTGCTGCGCCAGTTGCTGCCGGACCCGGCCGCCCGCGCCAAGGCGATCGCGATCTGGGCGGCGGGCGGCGGAGCGGCCCTCTCGGCCGGCCCGATCGCCGGCGGGTTCCTGACCTCCTGGCTCGGCTGGCAGGCCATCTTCTTCGTCAACGTCCCGTTCGGCCTGCTCACCGTGGCCGGCCTCTCCCGGGCCCCCCGCTCGGTCCCGCGGCGCACCTCCTTCGACCTGGCCGGGCAGGTCGCGGCGATCGCCGCGCTCACCGGGTTCACCTTCGCCATGATCGAGATCGCACCCAGGGGCGTACGGTCGCCCATGGTGCTCGTTCCGCTGCTCGTCTCGGTCGCCGCGCTGTTCTGGTTCCTGCGGGTCGAGTCGACCGTCCGCGCCCCCATGGTCGACCTGCGGGAACTGCGGTCGCGGGTGTTCGTCTCCTGCCTGGCGACCGGGTTCGCGCTGAACTTCTCCTTCTACGGCATCCTGTTCGCCTTCTCGCTCGTCTTCCAGCAGGATCACGGCTGGTCCCCCATCAGGACCGGGCTCTCGTTCCTGCCGATGACGGTCCTCGTCCTGATCTCGAACATCCTCGCCGGCAAGCTCACCCGGCTGGTCGGACCGCGCTACCCCATGGCAGGCGCGCAACTCCTGTCCGCCTGCGGCTTCATGGGCATCCTGGCGATCGGCTCGCACGGACCGACCTGGCTCCTGCTGCTGGCCACGCTCCCGATCGGCATCGGCGGCGGTCTCGCCTCCCCGCCGATGATGACGGCCCTGCTCGAATCGGTCCCCGCCGAACGGGCGGGTGTGGTGTCGGGTCTACTCAGCTCGTGCAGGCAGGCGGGCGGCGCGCTCGGCGTCACCCTCGTCGGCCTGCTGATCTCGACCACCGGTTTCGGCATGGCGACCGGCCTGCGGCTCTCGGCGGTGGCGGCGGGCGGACTGCTGATCGCGGCGGCCACGGTCTCGTTCCTGTGGATCCGGGGGGCCGGCACGGCTTCGAACTGATCGTCAGAGAACGATCCGCACCGGTGACACCCATCCTGATGGCCATGGAGAGCGTGCTCCATGGCGGCAACAGCCTCCCGTAAGGTCGATTTCCCATGCGTCTGAGTACAGTGATCATGCCGATCTACCGCTGGAGCGAAGGCCGGGAGATCTGGCGTCGCGCCGAGGATCTCGGTTTCCACACCGCCTACACCTACGACCACCTGTCCTGGCGGAGCATGCGGGACGCGCCGTGGTACGGGGCGGTACCGACGCTGGCCGCCGCGGCCTGCGCGACCGAGCGGATCCGGCTGGGCACGCTGGTGACCTCTCCGAACTTCCGGCATCCGGTGACGCTGGCGAAGGAACTGCTGACGGTCGACGACGTATCCGACGGGCGCCTGACGGTGGGGATCGGGGTGGGAGGGTCCGGGTTCGACGCGACCGCGCTGGGGCAGGAGGCCTGGACGCCGAAGGAGCGGGCGGACCGGTTCGACGAGTTCCTGCCGTTGCTGGACAAACTGCTGACCCAGGACGCGACCACCGAGCGGGGCGAGTACTACTCCGCCGTCGAGGCCCGCAACATCCCCGGCTGCGTGCAACAGCCCCGGGTCCCGTTCTACGTCGCGGCGACCGGGCCGCGCGGGATACGGCTGGCCGCCGAGTACGGCCAGGGCTGGATCACCTACGGCAGCCCGCGCGGCCAGGACAACACCCCCGTCGACCAGGCCCCCGACGTGATCGCGGCCCAGCTCGCCAAACTGCGCACCGCCTGCGAAGCCCGGGGGCGCGACTTCGCGTCGATCGACAAGGTGCTGATGGAGGGCTCCACCGTCGAGAAGCCCTTGGAGTCCCTCGACGCGTTCGTCGACTGGGCCGGGACCTACCAGCGGCTGGGCATCACCGAGATCGTCATCCACTGGCCCGTCCCCGGCTCCGTCTTCGAGGCCGACCTCGCGGTCTTCGAGAAGATCGCCGCCGAGGGGCCGGCCCAACTCGGCCACTGACGGGCCGGCCGCCCCGGCCGCCCCCTCCCGCTTCACGTCGGCTTTCAGCGGTGCTCGGGGTTCTCGAAGTCGAAGCGGCAGCCCGCGTCCCACTCGGAGCGCTGGTTGCCGTGGGCCGGGATGCCGCCGGCGTCCTTCAGCATGCGGGCCAGGTGGAGCTGGTTCCAGGTCATGAAGGTGGTGTTGCGGTTGGTGAAGTCGTTCTCCGGCCCGCCCGACCCCGGGTCGAGGTACGACGGCCCGGGGCCCGCCTCCCCCACCCAGCCCGCGTCGGCCTGCGGCGGGATGGCGTACCCGAGGTGCTGGAGGCTGTAGAGGACGTTCATCGCGCAGTGCTTCGCGCCGTCCTCGTTCCCGGTGATCAGACAGCCGCCGACCCTGCCGTAGTACGCGTACTGGCCATGGGAGTTGAGGATCGACGAGCAGGCGTAGAGCCGCTCGATCACCTTCTTCATCACCGACGAGTTGTCTCCCAGCCACACAGGTCCGGCGAGCGTGAGGATGTCGGCGGCCATCACCTGGGAGTAGATCACCGGCCACTCGTCGGTCTCCCAGCCGTGTTCGGTCATGTCCGGCCACACGCCGGTGGCGATGTCGAGGTCCACCGCGCGCAGGACGTCGACGGCGACGCCCTGGCGCTCCAGGATGCCGGTGCTGACGTCGATCAGGCCCTGGGTGTGGCTGCGCTCGGGCGAGCGCTTGAGGGTGCAGTTGATCACCACGGCGCGCAGGTCGCGGTAGGACGGGGTGCGGTCGGGCATGGCGGGGTCCTTGATCGAGGGCGGGGGTTCGCGAGGGGGCGAGGCCGAGGGGGCGGGGTTCGCGGGGGCGGGGCCGAGGGGGCGGGGCCGAGGGGTGCGGGTTCAGGGCCGGGTGGCGCGGCGGATGATGAGCATGTCCTGGGTGTGGCCGATGGCGTAGCCGCCGGCCGGGAGCGTGAAGTGCTCCCGGACGTAGGAGGTCAGGGCCGCCCGGGAGGGGCGGGAGTCGAGGGTGGCCAGGTCGGCGACGTTGACCATGAACTCCGCGACGTCCACCGCTTCGGCCAAGTCCGGTGTGTGGTAGTGGAGTTCGAGAGTCTCCAGGGCGTACTCGTGCTCCGGACGCCGCTCGCGCAGGCGGTCGGCGAGGGGGCCGAGGTCGTAGCGGACGCCGGTGAAGTGCGCGGCCATCCGCATGCAGGGGCTCTCCGGGTTCTGGAGGACGACCAGCAGGGTGCCGCCGGGGGCCGTCCAGTCCAGGGCGCGGCCCACGGTGTCGGGCCAGTCCGCCTGGGGCACGTAGTAGAGCACGTGGGAGAGGTGGACGAGGTCGGCGGGCTCGGGCGGGCGGACCCGGTCCAGGGGCTCCGGGAGGATCAGGGCGTCGGGGCAGGACGTGCCGAGCTTCTCGCGCATCGCCGCGCTGGGCTCCACCGCGATCGTGCGGTCGAAGGAACGGCCCAGGTAGGCGGTGGTGCGGCCGTCGCCCGCGCCGAGGTCCAGCAGGACCCGGCGGTGCGGCAGGGCGGCCGCGATCTCACCCAGCCGGGCGTGGGTGATCGGCTTCTCGTCCGTTCCGGCCAGGAACAGCTCGAACGCCCGGCGGTAGTCGGCGCTCGTCACGTCCAGCACCCGGACCGGGTCCGCGTCCTTCGTCTCCGTCTTCACAGGCGGGCTCCTCCTCTTGACGATGGGCCAGGTGGCGCCATTGCACCCCGTGGGCGCGGCGCGGGAGTGCAGGGACGTTCCTGCCCGCGCGCCGCCAGGGACCGCCGGCGGGCCGGTGCCGCAAGCCGGACCGCCCGCCGGACCGCCCCCATCCGCCGAACCGTCGCTTCCCGTCCGGCTCTTCTGGACAATCACCGCGAAAATTTGCCACGGTGAGGGCCAGCGGCCCAGCCATCGATCATGAGGCCGAATCCCCATGGGAGTTCCCCGTGCCCTCCACCGCCGTGCCCGCCTTCTACCTCGGGCAGAGCGCCTTCTCCGCCCCTGGCTCCCACCTCCCCCGCTATGCCGCCCTGCCCGGTGATCCGCGCCAACTGGCCCGGATGGCGCGGGACCTGGTCATCCACCGCCTCGAAGGGGGGCTGTTCCACCACGTCATTCCGGCGGACCGGCTCCACCACGACGCCGAGACGCGCTACCTCGACGACATCCTGCACCTGATCACCGAGCGCGACCCGGCCCCGCTCAACCACCGCCGCGCCCCCGCCGACCGTTTCGTCGGCGTCTGTCGCGACCTGGCCCTGCTGCACTGCTCCTTCCTGCGCCATGTCGGCGTCCCGGCCCGGCTGCGCTGCGGCTTCGCCGACTACCTGGGCCCGGACGGCTTCCACGCCGACCACGTGGTCACCGAGTACTGGCACGACCGGCGCGGCTGGCGGCTCGCCGACCCGCAGCTGGCCGACCCGAAGGTCGCCGCCGCCTGCCGGGTGGGCTTCGACCCGATGGACGTCCCGCGCGACCGCTTCCTGGTCGCCGGCCGGGCCTGGCGCACCATCCGCACCGGCGCGGCCGCCGCCGGCTCCTTCGGCGTCCACCCGCCCGAGCAGGGCCCGCTCAACGGCGAGTGGTTCGTCGCCCACTCCACCCGGCTCGACCTCGCCGCGCTGAACAAGGTCGAGACCCTCCTCTGGGACACCTGGGGCACCACCTCCACCAACACGCCCCACGCCCCGTACGACGAGGTCGCCCACCTGACCGTCGACACCGTCGACCTCTCCGCCGTCCGCCGCCTGTTCACCGAGCACGACGTGCTGCGCGTCCCGAAGACCGTCCTGTCCCTGGCCCCCTTCAACGGGCCCCGCGAGGTCACCCTGCGCTGACCTCGGCCCGCACGCCAGGGACCACGGCCCCGACGAACCCGACCTCTCGGCGAGCACGGCCGAGAAATCCGAAATTTTTATTGCGCAATTTTTCCTTCAGACCTATCGTCGACGCATGCCCGAGAAGCCCCGGTCCGACCGGATCACCGACCTGTCCCGCCTCAAGGCCTTCACCAACCCGCTGCGGATACAGCTCTACCGCCTGCTCTACGCCGCCGGCAGCGCGACCGCCTCGCAGCTCGCCGAACAGGTCGACCAGGCACCGTCCCTGGTCAGCTACCACCTGCGCAAGCTCGCCGAGCAGGGCTTCGTGACCGAGGCGAGCGGCCGGAGCGACGACGGCCGGCAGCGGTGGTGGCAGGTCGCCTCCGAGGAGGGCTGGGGCTTCCGCGAGTCCGAACTCACCGGCACGCCCGAGGGCGCGGCGGCCGTCGACGCCGTGACCAAGGGCCTGCTCGAATCCCGCGACGCCCAGTACCGCGGCTACCTCGGCCAGAGCGCCGCCTGGGGCAAGGAGTGGACCGACGCGGCCTTCACCTCGGAGTGGATGCTCGACCTCACGGCCGCCGAACTCGCCGAGATGGAGGAGGAGTTGCAGGCCGTCTCCCGGCGCTGGCGGGAACGCGGCAGGGCCGCCCGGACGGCCGGCGACACCACGGGCCGCGAGCACGTGACCGTCCACCTGTACGGCTTCCCGTTCCGCCCCTGATTCCCGCCTCCCCCGACCACCTCCACCGCCGACCACTTCCGCCCCTGACACCGGCACAGCCCGGGTCACCGACCGTCGGAGCTCCTCCCCATGGCCCTCGCGGAAGCACCACACCAACCCAACCGAGCCGCCTCCCCGCCCGCCCACCGCGACGGCAACGTGCTGCGCTGGCTCGCCGCCCACACCGCCTCCCTGATCGGCGACAGCGTCTACTTCGCCGCGCTCGCCTGGTCCGCCCAGCGCTCCGCCGGCCCCACCGAGGTCGGCCTGGTGATGGCCGCCGGCGCCGCCCCGCGGGCCCTGCTGATGCTCGGCGGCGGTGTCCTCGCCGACCGGCTCGATCCCCGCCGGGTGATCCTCGGCAGCGACACCGTGCGCTGCCTGCTCATCCTGGGCGTGGCCGCCGCCGTCGCGCTGACCACGCCCGCGCTCTGGCTCCTGGTGGCGGTCGCGCTCGTCTTCGGCGCCGTGGACGCCCTGTTCGTCCCCGCCGTGGGCGCCCTCCCGCCCCGGATCACCACCCCCGACCAGCTGGCCCGGGTCACCGGCCTGCGCTCGCTGTCGATGCGTCTCGGCCAGGTCGCCGGCCCGCCGCTCGGCGGCCTCGCGATGGCTCTCGGCGGCCCGGCCGCCGCCTTCGCCGTGGCGGGTCTGCTCTTCGCCCTCTCGCTGCCGCTCCTGCTCACGGTCCGGATCAGCCCTCTCGCACGGCCTTCGGACGACTCCGCGCCCCGGCCCGGTGGTGCGCGCGCCGAACTCCTCGACGGCCTGCGCTACATCCGCCGCCATCGCCTGATCGGCCCGCTGGTCGCCGCCGGAGCCGTCTGCGAACTCGGGCTCGCCGGCACCCTCAACGTCGGCATGGTGCTGCTCAACGCGGAGCGCGGCTGGGGCCCCTCCGGCTACGGCTGGATCGTCGGCTGCTTCGGGGCCGGAGCCGCCGCCAGTGCCGCGCTGCTGGCCGTGGCCGGCCGGCTCCCCCGGGCCGGGATGACCATGACCGGCAGTCTGCTGGCCGGCAGCGTCGGCGCGGCGGCCATGGCGCTGGTGCCGAGCCTGTGGGCCGCCACCGTTCTCGCCGCCCTGGTCGGCCTGAGCGCGGGCGTCTTCGGCAGCCTGGACGGCGCCCTGATCCAGACCGCCGCGGACCCCGCCTACCTGGGGCGGGTCACCTCCGTCGTGATGCTCACCATGCTCGGCTTCGCCCCGCTGAGCTACCCGCTGGTCGGCGCCGCCATCGGCGCCTGGGGCGCCGCCCCCGTCTTCGTGGCCTGCGGCGCCCTCTCCTGCCTCGGCGGCGCCCTCGCCTTCGCCTCCCCCGCCGTCCGCCACGCCGAACTCCCCCGGGCCGCCGCCCGCTGACGAAGCGCCAGCGCCGACCGGGGTCCGGGGCGACCCCGACCGGACCGGAGCCGGTCAGCTCCGGTCGTGGTCCCCGGTCCGGCCGTCGATCAGCTCCCGCAGGATGTCCATGTGCCCGGCGTGCCGCGCCGTCTCGGTGGTCATGTGGATCAGCACCCAGCGCAGCGAGACCTCGTGGCCCCACCAGGAGGTGCCGAGGTCGTCCAGCGCCAGCTCCCGGATCGTCTCGTCGGAGGCCGCCCGGGCCCGCGCGTAGAACGCCAGGACGTCCGCCGTCGACTCGTGCGGCTCGACCCGCAGGTCGGAGGAGTCGTCGGCGTCGATGTCGAACGGCAGCGGGCCCATCTCCCGGCCGAACGTCTGCCGGAACCAGCCGAGTTCGACACCGCCGAGGTGCTTCACCAGCCCCAGCAGGTTGGTCCCGGAGGGCGTCATCGGCCGCCGCAGCTGCTCGTCGTCCAGGCCTTGCACCTTCCACAGCACCGCGTCGCGGTGCCGCTCCAGCGCCACCCGAAGGCTTTCCTTCTCCTCACCCGTGTAGGGCACAGTTCTGCTCATGCGCGCGACCGTACCAGCCGGTACCGACAGCCGGGCCGGGCCGCCGACCGGGCCGGGCCGCCGACCGGGCCGGAGCCGCCGACCGGCCGACCGGCCGACCGGGCGTCAGGGGTGCGCGTTGGCCCCGGTACACGCCGCCCGCCCGTCGGTCACGCCGCCCGTCATGCCGTCATACAGACCCTCTCTTCCCCAACACGCCCTCCGGGCCTTGCCTTCACACCGATGTGAAGGCCGATGATGCCCCCATGACCACCACACCTTTCGACCCGTACGCGCTGCTGGAGAAGAGCCGCCTCGGCATCCTCGCCACCATCAAGGCGGACGGCCGGCCCCAGCTCTCCCCCGTCCTGCCGTTCTACGACCGGGAGGCGAACACCCTCCTGATCTCCACCCGGGACGGGCGGGCCAAGACCGCCAACCTCCGCCGGGACCCCAGGGTCAGCCTGGAGGTGACCGGACCGGACGGCCGCTCCTGGGCCACCGCGGAGGGCGTGGCCTCTCTGACCGGGCCGGGCACCGACCCCGAGGGGCCGGAGGTCGAGGCGCTGGTGGCCTACTACCGCCGAGCCGCCGGCGAGCACCCCGACTGGGCGGAGTACCGCCGGGTGATGGTCTCCGACCGCCGGGTGCTGCTCACCATCCCCGTCGACCACGTGTACGGCACCGGCATCTGACCGGCACCGGCCGCCCGGAAGCCGCGGGCCCGGCCACCGC
>NZ_JBHUAF010000147.1:0-18953 GCF_042789895.1 Kitasatospora sp. NPDC056783 | reverse complement strand
GACGAGGACCTTGAGGACTTCGCGGGCGTCACGGCGGCGGTCCTCGCCGCGGGCGGCGACGGCGGTGACGGCGGCGATCGAGACGGCGAGGGCGTACCAGGCGGCGCTCGCCGCGGTGATGAGGGCTGCGTGGTGGAGGGCGGTCGGCATCGTTGTCTTCCGGTGGGAGGGGTTCCGGTGGGAGGGGTGCGACCCCGGCGGCGGGGCCGGACCGGCGGGCTGCCCGGTGCCGTGTTCGGAAGGGCACCGGGCAGCGGGCGGCCGGGCCGGTCAGGTCGCGGTGGCGAGATCGTGGAGGTGGTCGGCGAGGTCGTCGTTGGGCAGGCTGATCGGGCCGTACTCGGCGTCGCGGACGGGTTCGAGGTCGTCGAGGGCCTCGCGCAGCGCCGAGTCGGGCGGCTGCGAGGCCCCGGGGGCGGTGCGCGGGAGCACGTAGTCGCTGACCATGGGCAGGCAGGCGAGGTAGTAGTCGGCGAGTTGCGGCACCGTCGGCGGCGGCCCCGTCCGGTCCGGGGGCCGCCGGCCGGGCGGCCTCAGTTCCAGGCGGGCGGCTTCGAGGAACCAGTGCTGCGCGGCCTTGAGGTCGCCCAGGCGGGCGTGGTGGAGGTAGAGGCAGTAGCAGGCGGTCGGCTCCTCGGCGCCGCCGGCGAACTGCCACCAGAACTGTGCCTCCTGGTAGCGGCCCACGAGGTAGAGCAGGCAGGCGAACACCAGCGCTCCCCGGGGGTCGAGGCGGTCGTGGCCGCGCCCGAGCCGGTGGAGGGCCGCGCTGGCCCAGTCCTCGCTGATGACCATGCCGGACAGCGCGAGCAGGTCGCGGTCGGCGTAGTCGTGGACGGTGAGGTCCTCCGGGCGGGAGGTGACCCGCACCGGGCGTTCCCGCGGCCCGGCGTCGGCGCCCCGGTCCGCGGGCACGGCGGCGCCGGGCAGCGGCCGCGCGGGCGCGCTTTCGTCGCGGCCGCGGGCCCGTCGTCCGGCCGGGCTCCCGTCGGCGTGCCGCACGGCACGCCGGTCGGCGAGCCGGACGGCGATCCGCCGGCGGCCGGCGTACAGGTCGTAGACCGGTGTGGGGCCCGCGGCTGCGATGCCGCCCCCCGTCAGCAGGGTGTCAAGCGGGTGCACGGTGATCACTCCTCGTCGTTCGTACGGCCGGGCTCCAGGGTCCGGCGCTGCGCGAGCCGTACGCGCAGGCGGGTTCTCGCCTGGGAGATCAGCGACCGGACGGTCCCCTCCTCGATACCCATGACCTCGGCGATCTGGTGCGGTCCGTAGCAGCCGAGGAACCGCAGCACGACGACATCGTGCTGGCGCCCCGGCAGGTCCCGGATGGCGCGGGCCACGCTGATGCCGACCTCGAGGTCACCGACCATGCTCCGGTCGATCTCCTCCAGCGCCTTCTCGGCCCGCCTGATCAGCGCGTAGGCGAACGCCGCCTCCTCGACGAGCGCGAGATGCTCCCTGCGCCAGGTGCACTCCGCCTCGACCACCCGGCGCAGCAGCGCCCAGGCGTAGGCGGCGGGGCGGGGCCGGCACATGACACGGTCCCAGCGTTCGGCGAGGGCGAGCAGGACGTCCTCGACGAGTTCGAGGGCGACGTCGGCGTCGCCGAGGTGGGCGAACGCGTAGTCGGTGTAACGCTGGGCGTGGAGGTCGTGGAAGGCCACGAAGGCTAAGGGCAGGTCGGCCGGCACCGACGCCGGGACCGGGACCGGGGCCGGGGCCGGGGCCGGAGCCGGGACCTGGGTGCCGGCGGCGTCGGCCGCGTCGGCGGGCTGGATGTCGCTCACCAGGACCCCCGGCTCGGGTCCGGGAGCCCGCCGCGCGGGGCGGTACGGCGGCACCGGGCCGCGGAGGCCGGGTGCCCGGCGCCCGCGGCCGTGCTCCGGGGGGTGTCGGGGTGTCCGACAGCGGTGCCGGTCAGTGGCCGGACAGGGAGAGGGGCGTTCACGACCGATCCTTCACTTCTCGATGATCCTCGCTCCCGTGACCGGCTGTCAGACCAGGCCACCCGAGCGCGTCTGAAGCCAGCATTCCGGCCGGACACGGGAAACGTTGAGACAGCATCGGTAAAACCTTGCGGACCGGATCGCTCCGATCAGGGGGAAAACCGTCATACCGGGCGAGTCGGCCGGCACCACGGGTGCCGCCCTCATCCAGGCGAATCGTTCAGGCATTGACATGACCAAAGGATCAATCCTTGTGTTGATTTCAACTATCGAATGAATGCCGGGCCCGGCGGGACGCGGGCGGGAGAGCAGCCTCCCGGCGGGACGCGGGCGGGAGAGCAGCCTCCCGGCGGGACGCGGGCGGGCCGCCCTTCACGCGGGCCGGCGGCGGCCGGCGGGGCGAACAGGTCGCCGAAGGGATCGCCGGACGAACTTATGATGGCGGGCATGGACGCTCAGCATCCGACCGGCGAAGCCGTCATCCGGGTCGTGGGAGCGGCCGTCAACAACCTCAGGAATGTCAGCCTCGACCTGCCGAAGAAGGCGCTGACGGTCGTGACGGGCGTCTCCGGGTCCGGCAAGTCGTCGCTGGTGCTCGACACCGTCGCCGCCGAGGCGCAGCGCCTCGTGAACGACACGTACGCGGCCTTCGTGCGCAACCGGCTCCCGCACATGCCGGCGCCCGAGGTGCAGTCGATGGGCGGCCTCACGTTCACCGCGATCATCGACCAGCGTCGTTTCACCGGGAACGCGCGGTCGACCGTCGCCACGGCCTCGGACCTCGCCCCGCTGCTCAGGCTGGTGTTCTCCCGGATCGGTGAGCCCTGCGCGGGGTTCTCGCCCTCGTACTCCTTCAACGATCCGGCGGGCATGTGCCCCGGCTGCGAGGGCCTCGGCGCGGTCGTGGACATCGACGTCGGGGAGCTGATCGACCCGGAGCGCACCATCGACGAGGGGCCGGTGCGGTTCAGCCAGTTCCGGCCGGGTGTCTACCGCTGGAAGCGCTTCGCCTACTGCGGCCTGTTCGACCGGACGAAGCCGCTGAAGGACTACACGGACGAGGAGATGCGGCTCTTCCTCTACGCGGACCAGCTCAGGCTTCCGGACCCCGATCCGCGTTTCCCCAAGACCGCCCGCTTCGACGGTGTGGTCACGCGGATGCGCGACGTGTACGTGAAGAACCGCCCGTCCAAGATGTCCCCGCTGGTGCGGGAGGAGCTGGAGCGCCTGACCACCCACCGGGTCTGCCCCGCGTGCGGCGGGGCCCGGCTGAACGCCGCCGCCCGTGCCAGCCTCGTCGACGGGCGTTCGATCGTGGACTGGTCGGCGATGTCGGTGGCCGAGCTGCGCGGGCTGCTGGAGACGGTGGAGGACCCGCGCGTGGCGCCGGCGCTGGACGGCATCCGCCGCACGCTGGACGCGCTGCTCTCGGTGGGGCTCGGCTACCTCTCGCTCGACCGGGAGTCGTCGACCCTGTCGGGCGGCGAGGCGCAGCGGGTGAAGATCGTCCGGCATCTCGGCAGCGCCCTCACCGACATCACGTACGTCTTCGACGAGCCGTCGACCGGTTTGCACCCGGCCGACGTGCAGCGGCTCAACGAGCTGCTGCTGAGGCTGCGCGACGCGGGCAACACCGTCCTGGTGGTGGAGCACCATCCCCAGGTCATCCGGGTCGCCGACCACGTGGTGGACATGGGTCCGGGTGCGGGGACGGACGGCGGCCTGGTGCAGTTCCAGGGGACGCCGCGGGAGCTGGCCCGCAGCGCTACCGCCACGGGGCGGCTGCTCTCGACGCCGTTGGAGCCGCGGCGTACGGTGCGCGGGCCGCGCGGCCGTGTGCGGGTCGTGCGTGCTTCGGCGCACAACCTCGCCGGTTTCGACGTCGATGTCCCGGTCGGTGTCCTGACCGCGGTGACGGGTGTCGCGGGCTCCGGCAAGAGTTCCCTGGCCACCAATGAACTCCCGCGGCAGCACCGGGAGTTCACGGTGGTCGGGCAGGATCCGCTGCGCGGCGGTGTGCGGTCGATGTCGCTGAGCGTCCTGGGTGTCGCCGACGGGGTGCGCGAGGCGTTCGGTGCCGTGTCGGGGCTGGAGCCGGCCTGGTTCAGCTTCAACTCCAAGGGGGCCTGCCCCGCCTGCCGCGGCAAGGGCCACATCACCACCGAACTCGCGTTCCTGGACGACGTGGCCACGCCCTGCGACGCGTGCGGGGGCGAGCGTTTCAATCCCACGGCCCTGAAGGCGGAGCTCGACGGCCGCACGATCGCGGACGTGCTGCGGATGGCGGCGGGCCCGGTGGCCGAGCTCTTCGCCGGCCGGCCCCGGATCGCGGGGCCGCTGCGGTGGCTGGAGCGCGTCGGGCTCGGCTACACGGCCGTCGGGCAGTCGCTGGACACCCTGTCCGGCGGCGAGAGGCAGCGTCTGCTGCTCGCCCGCCACCTCAGCGCGTCCGCCGGTTTCGCCGAGGAACGGATCGTCCTCGACGAGCCGACGACCGGTCTGCACCCCGGCGACGTGGAGCGGCTGGACGTGCTCTTCTCCGACCTCGTGGACGCGGGCGCGACGCTGGTCGTGGTCGAGCACAACCTGCGTGTCGTCGCGCGGGCCGACCACGTGATCGACATCGGGCCGGGCGCGGGGGCGGACGGCGGGCGGCTGCTGTTCACCGGCCCGCCGGCCGAGCTGGCCCGGCGGACGGACTCGCTCACCGGGCAGGCCCTGGCGCGGGCCGCGGCCGGGTAGGGTCCGCCCGCGTGGACCGGCCGGCGATGGCGGCGGGTGCGGGCGGGAGGGCGGGGCCCGCGCGGGCGGGCGTCGCCCGGGGGCGGGTGTTCGGCGGACGTCGGCGGTGAACTGGCGCCCGACCTCGTCCGGCCCCGCGGGCCGGCCCTGCCCGCCGGGCTGGTCGCGGTGGGCGATGTGCGCGGTGACGGTGGTGCGGCCGGGGGCGCGGGCGCGGAAGGTGGAGTAGTGGTGGCCGCCCGAGCCGGTGTTCCCGATCCCGCCGAAGTCGTACGGGTCCCTGAAATCGAGGTCGCGGGCGTACTCGTCGCCGGCGGCGGGGGCGACCGCCGGGTCGGGGGCGGGGGTGGCCGTGCTCCAGGCGTAGCCCGCCGACGGGTAGGCGGACACCTCGGCGGAGGACGGCTCGCCGGGTCCGACGGTGAGCTGTCCCGAGGCCTGGGTGAGCACCGTGCCGCGGTCGACCTCGCCGGTGGCGTTGCGGCGGACGGTCACCACGCGCGTGGTGACGGGGGCGGCGAGCGCCACCGGCACGGCCGCCACCACCGGCAGGACCAGGCGCCGCCCGCGCCTCACCCGGTCGTCTCCCGGCGGGTGACGCGCGGCGCCGGAACGGCGGCACCTCGGTGCGGGCCCGGGTTCGGACGGCCCGGCCGCGGCGGGACCCCGACGCCCGGCTCCGCCGGCCGGCTGCCGCTCCGGGGACGTGGGGTCTTCACCTGGGACCTCACCCGGGTGCTCGGACGTTCTCGGCAGGGGGCCTGCCCGCGCGGGCGACTCGCCCGTGGGGCGTCGGCGGCCCGTGGAGCCGGTCAGCCGGTGACGGTGCCGGCGCGTGGGCGGAGGGCGTCCAGGAGCGCGCTGTGGCGGGAGGTCAGCTTGCCCTCGGCGCGGGCCTTGTCCTGCTTGCGCAGCCAGGTGCCGGGGCGGAAGGCGGGGTCGTCGCCGAGGCCGGTGCGGTTGGCGGGGCCGGTGAGGGTGCCGCCGGCGGCGAGGTAGGCGAGCAGGCGGCGGTAGGAGCGGTTCCAGTCCGGTTCCAGGCGCCACAGGTCGTCCAGCGCGTCGAGCCTGGCGACCTGGCCGGGGGTGAGGTTCGCGGCCTTGCGCTGGCGGCGCATCCAGGCGCCCACCGCGTAGTCGTCGAGCTTCGCGGTGGCGGGGATGGCGAGGTGGCCGTGCCGGTGGTGGAACGCCTGCGCGTAGGCATAGCCGCGTTCCCAGGCGCCCGCGTTCTTCGACCAGATCATGCCGAGCGCGTCCAGCTCCGAGACGCGGGCGGGGTCGAGCAGGCCCTGGCCGTTGAGGTGGCGCTGGCGGGTGAGCCAGGAGACCAGCCCGGCGTGCTTCTCGCGGTCGGTGGGGTCGAGGTGGCCGTGCCGGAGGTGGAAGGCGGTGGCGACGGCGTGCATGCGCTGCCACTCGACCGCCCTGGGGTTGAACGCGCGCAGCCTGACGCTCTGGAGGATCCGGGCGGCGTGCCGGCGGGCGTCGATCTTCAGCCAGTCGACCGGCGACCGCTCCGGGGCCGGTGGCCGCTCGCCGGGCTCCGCTTCGGTGGCCGCGGCGGTCTGGTCCCCGGAGACCGGGGTCGTGGTGGTGTGCGCGGCAGGGCTCCGTGCTCAGCAGCAGCAGCGACGGCGGCTACTCGCGCGCCTCGACGACCTCAAGAGGGCATGACCGTTCATGGCCTCCGGCGCCGACGGCCATCGGCACCTGCGTGGCAATACTTTGAATCCTTAGGGTGCAACTATCAAGAGCAACCCTTCGTCTCAATGTCCGTATCTATGCCTTGCATTGTGACGGCATAGCCCCCTACCGTCATGCCATCACCCCGAAGTGAAGGCTGCGGGGGGCGGATTGGGGGTTCGGCATGCTCAACATCGGACTTGGCGCCTACCGGACGTGGCCGGAGGACGAGTACGGGAATTCGTCGGCGGGGTGGCGCCCGGGTCTGTCCGACGAGGAGGTGTACGCGGCAGCCAAGGGCCGCTGGAAGCTCGGGGCGCGGGCGGACCGGGAGCGGTACGTGGTGTTCAGCGCCATGGGCATCGTCGTTCTGGCGGTGGAGATCGACCACATCGCGGCTCCGGACCCGGACGGCCGTCGCACGATCCACGGCACGATCCTCAAGCCCGGCAACCCGGTGTACGACAAGTACGTGGGCAACGAGTCGCCGGTCGAGAAGAGCCAGAACCCGGTGCAGTACTTCGGTTCGCCGTTCGACCGCACCGACTGCGCCTGCGGATGTGGCGAGGAGGTCCCGTCCGGACGAGACTTCCTCCCCGGACACGACCAGAGGGCCATTCACGACCGGGTCAAGCTGGTCGGCGGCGTCCTGCCGTTCATGGACTGGTTCGACGCCACCTGGCCGGAGGCCAAGCCGCAGGCTTGATGGCCGAGCCCTGCCGGTCATACCCGGCAGGGCTCAAATCCTGGCTCAGCACCCGCTGAACGGGTGACGGGACAATGCCCCGGTGAACTCGACCACATTGATCTCCATCGCTGGCATCCTCGGCACCTTGTTGGCTCCCGTCGTCTCTGGTGTCCTCGCCGCCCGAACGGCCCGTACCGCCGGCACGCGTGAGGATCGGGCTGAGGCGCGGCAGGCCCGACGGCACGCCTACGGAGCGCTGGCCACCGCCCTGGTGGTCTGTATGGGCACTCTGCGCGAGCGGATGGAAGCCCTGATCAACACGTCTTACGACCCGGACGACAGTCGACACATAGGACGGGCCCGGGACCTCGCAGAGCCGTTGGAGAGTCAGCTTCAAGCTGTGACAGATGCGCTGGGGGCGGTGCTCATTGAGGGCCCTGACACCGTGGCGGGGATCGGCGCCGACGCTGCACGGCGTTTGCACGAATGGGCAGGCCGGTTGAACGACTGGATCGACTCCGAAGACCCGGACGCGACGATCCGTGATCAGCTCCGCTTCGGTCGGCAGGACGAAGCGGAAACCTCCCAATCCGTAGAGGCGTTCAGCGCCGCCTGCCGCCGTGTCATACACCCCGAAGATCCCGCCGATCGTGTGCTCGACCGCCGTCGGCTGGCCCTTCCCTGGCGTTGAGCTGACGGGACTCCAGAGCCTGGCCGTCTGCCCCGAACCCGCATATCGGGGGTCGGGGCAGCTGACCGGAGGCGACACCGTTCCACCTTGGCATGGAACATATCGGCGCAAACCAGGCACTTTTGGGTAAAAAAAAATAGCCCGAAGCACTTGCTTCACGGCATCCCTGAAGTCAAGCGCCCGAATTCTTCTAATGGCTGCCGCCAGGGTTCTGAACTGTCGATTCCGTCACGGGAGGAATCGGAATCGGGGCGAGAGCGTGGGGCATCATTGAAAGCAGGTAGGGCTGCGCGATGAAAAGCAGCCAGATACCCACCTTCGCCAACTTCTTGCGGGTCTTGGGCTTTGCGGAATCCACGTTGATCTCGACGCCGGGGAACGAGAGGTGGAAGGCCTTGCGTCGGTTGGACATGCTCTCTCCTTGGGTTTTGTAGCGTTTTTGGGCATGCGAAAAGAACAATCGGGGACAAGGTAATAAGAAATCCACCCGATACCCTTAGCGATTCCGGTTTCGCGGGGCAACAATCCCATAGGGATTGTTTCGTTCGGATGGTGCGCGTCTTGCTGTAATACTCCAGCGATCGGCTGGATAGCCTCTCGCCATTTAACGATAGCAGAGCTTTCCGAACTCCCGTCAAGCCCTCTTGCCCACGGGCATGTTGACGGTCCTTCGGATTGCTACGGTGACTTTTATAGAGCCTCACCCCGAGGCAGTCAAGCATTGCAGGTCAGGCCCGCGAAGGGCCGGTTCCTGTTTCTCGCCTTGAGGGCTGGTAACGATGCTAGGGGAAGGTCTGACGCATCCATTGCCCCAGCCGATGCCCGCCCGTGCGACTCCCCGCATCTATCGTGCGGCGTAAGCGCTCACGCAGGCGTGCATGTCCAATCATGTTCAGGCTGGACCACGTCTGACGCAAAGTCAACCCATGTGACGGTTCAGCCTGGTCGGCCAGTGTGAGGCATCGGCCGCGTCCCGCGGCAGGCACTTCGGGGCGTGTCTCGGACATGCCCGGTGGGGCAAGGCTCTCTCAGTTCTGGGAACGGATCATGCGACGGAGGCTCGTGCGGGCTGCTGTCAGGTCGTCTTCAAGCGCGTGGACCCGGGTCTGAGGTGCTTGCGGATCCCGCCCCGGGACAGCGAGGACATCTACCCCACCACGGCCGGACCCGGCCTTGTCTCGCTGTCGGGAGGCCCCCTCGACGGACGCTTCCTGGACACCAGCGCCGTGGACCCCGACGACGCCACCCTCGCCGAGGCGGCCGGCGAGGTGTACCAGCCGATCGCCGCCGCCCCACCGCGTCAGGGAAGCGTGGCCACGGCCGCCACCCTGCTGTACGTCCGGTCGGCCTCACCGCCCCGGTCCTGCTCGACCATGCCCGTACCGAGGACGACGAGCGGTGGCCCGACGAGGTGGTCCGCGAGCGGCGCGAGTCGGAACTGACCCACGCGGCGCGATGCGCGGTGGCCGCCGCCCAGGACCACGCCCACCACGACGGCCGGGACGGCCGGGAAGATCCCGCCGACGACGGAACGGGCGCGGCGATGAACCTCGCGGCCGTCGGTGCCGAGGTCGCCGAACAGTGGCGCGACGACCCGGCCGAGGCCGCCGGGCTGGTCGTGGAACTCACCGCCCGGGGCGAGTTCACCGTGCGGGAGGTCCTGGACGCGGCGACGGACGCGTGCGTGACGGCCGCCCTGCTCGCCCTCCAGCACATACGTACCGCCCCCGACCCCGGCGCCGCGGCCGAACGGTGCCTGGACGCCGTCCCCTACCTCGTCCTCGCGGTCAGACCGGCCGGTACCGACCCGGACTGAGACGGCGTTCCCGATACCGACGAGCAGGCCCTCACCCCGCCCAGCCCCGGACGGGACGCACGAAGCGCCGGCCACGGTGATGGTGGCCGGCGCCTCACCTGTTCCGGCCGGGGCCGCGGGGCGCCGGTCAGGACCCGAAACGACGCCGCACGACCGGACGGGCGGGCGGGGCCTGCCCGGTGCCGCGCAACGCGAACGCGGCGGCACGGGTGCGCTCCAGCCAGCCCGCCACCCGGCGCAGCGTGGCGGGGTCGGGGTGTCGGGTGAGGTCGCGGACGGCCTGGTGGTCGTCGTCGGTGAGGGTGTGGAGGCCGGCTCGGTCGAGGGCGGTGTAGAGGGGCTGGGCGGAGGGTCCGGCGAGGCGGCGGTGGGCGGCGTCGGAACTCTGGCTGGCCGGCGGCGGGCGCGAGGAAACGGTGGGCGACGTCCGTGGTCTAGCGGGCCTGGTGGGCGGCCTCAGCCGCGCCGGTGGCGCCGGTGGCGAGCGAGCCGGCTGCCGGCTGGGACGGCCTCCCGGGGTTCTTCTCGGCTCCCGGACCCGGCCGGGGCAGTCCAGCTCCCCGGTGGTCCTACAGCTGGGCCTCGCCGACCCGGCGGCGGTCAGCAAGGACACGAGCATGCACGAGGAGTCCGTGACTGGGCTGGTCGGGGTCTACAGCGGCCGGATCGACCGGCCTCCGACCTCGGCATGATGTGCCACCGACGCCCCCTTCACGTTCTCCGCAGCATCCCGGACAGCCAGAGCAGGGCGTGCTGGGAAGCCGTACAGTCGCTCGCCGGCCTGGGATGGACGCTGTGGCACCCCTTTTACCCGACCCGCGCTCAGGCCACCCCGCCGGACGCGCCGCCTCCCAGCTCCTCCACCTGCGCGAGGCCACCGTCCCGGTGCCGGTCCTCGCCGCGGCCGCCGAGCTGATCGCCCCGCAGCTGAAGAGCGAGGACCCGGCCGCCAGGGAGGCCGCCGCCGCCGTCCACGCCCTCCTGACCGCCGCCATCGAGAACGCCGCCCCGGGGCGGTAGCCGCCCTGGCGAACCGGACATTCCAGCACCTGTCCCAGCCCGAGCGCGGGGCGCCACTACCAGAAGAAACGACTGGGACAACCCTGGCACTGTGGGTGGCGCACGGAACAGAGCGGGTGAGCGGGGTCGCCGAACGTCCGCTTCTCCCTGTTCAGTCGCAACCAGCTTACGCTGCAAGGACTTTGGGTCCCATGTCGGCGCGCTGCCCGGCCACCCCCTTCAGTTGCAGCCGGATAGCAATCGACTACTATCCGAAATCAATTCTGGCAGCGCACGGCCATGGGCGGGGCTCAGGGGCCGGGCAAGACTGTGGGGGGAAGAGATGCCAAATCCTGACCCGGCCTCGGAGCTCAAGGTCAATCCGGCCGAACTGGACAGCTGCGGACAGAGTGCCCAGCAACGCGTCCAACGGCACCGGGCTCGACGCCGCCACGGCGAAGAGCGACCAGGACGCCGCGAACGCACTCGGTCAGATCCCCGCCGCCGGCACCGACCCGAACAGCGTGAAGGCGTGGTGGAACGGCCTCACCAATGCTCAGCAGCAGCGGATGATCCCAGCCACGACAAGATCGGCAACCTCGACGGCATCCCCGCAGTCGCCCAACCCCGACCATCACGTGGCCTTCGGACGCGACCCGAGCGTCCCACAGTTCGGCGCACAGATAATCCCCACCAGCCCGAGAACGGATCACTCCGGCTACTGGGACCCGAACTCCGCCTCCCTCATCGCGATCGGACAGGCCATCGCGGGAAAGCCGATCTCATGAGCACCGCAATGCCCGCCTGCGCGACGTTGTCACTGGCCAGAAGGTCTGCGGTCGCCGCCGCGCTGGCGATCACGGCACTGGCCCTGAACGCCTGCGGAGCGAGCACGCTGCAGGAACGGTCCAAGCCCACGATCACCCTGGACCAGGCCAAGACGCAGATCGACAGCTATCTCGCGGACATCCTGGCCAAGCTGCCGGTCAAGCCCACGGCCAGCTCGGGCGACTTCAGCGATGTGGAATGCGACGCCAACGACATCGGTCCGCATGGCAGAACACAGACCAGCCGGGGATACGACTTCGGGGACGTTCCGTCCGCCACCAGGGCCGCAGCCGCCGATGCGTTCCGCACGCTCATGACCGAGCGAGGTTTCCAGCCCGAAGCGGATCCCCCCAACTTCCATCACGACTGGATCAAGTTCAAGAGCCCCACGGACCACTCTCTCGCCGTCCTGGACGGGGTCTCCGACGCAAGCCGCGACGTCTCCCTGAGGGTCAGCTCGCCCTGTGTCTGGCCCAACGGCACCCCACCGGCCTGATCCGACCTCTCAACGGTCGGCCCGCCGCTCCCGAGCGGCGGGCCGATCTCGTCTGTGCGCAGGACCAGACGGTCTCGGCAGGTAGCGCGGCGACGGCCTCGGGGGCCGGGCTGCTGAGGAGGCAAGGCAGCGTGCCGACGCCGCCAAGCGAGTCACCAGCGGCCGGCGGCCGCTCGGTCATCCCACGCACGTCGCCGGCGATGTCGCCGCCGAACAGTCACGGATCGCCGGGCCTCGCGGGCCGGCCGACGACGACGCGCAGCACGGTTTCGTCCTCGCCGTCCGGCTCGACCAGGAGCATGCCGGCGGCGTGGAGCTCGTGCACCGCGTCGCGCACGTCCGTTGGGATCTTTCTGCAACGACGGCGGCGCCCAGGAACTCCCATAGCCGGGAGCTGACTCGCTGATGCGGGACGCCAGGACTCGGGCTCATCAGCAGTGCTTCCCCGACGAGCGGCCGACGAGGACTCGCGGCTACAGACGCTGGCCAGGCCGGATCCAGGTCAGGTCCAGGGCCATGTCCTTGAGTTCTTCGGGTGCCGCGACAGCGACGGTCTGGTCACCGATCTCGACCAGCGCCGCGAAGAAGCCGCTGCGCGTCGCCGTGCGAGCGGTGTGCTCCTGGCCGTCGAGGCGCAGCAGCGCCTGTCCGGGTGTGGCGGGAGCGGGGGTCAGGAATGCCCCGCTCGATGCCACGCGGTCGACATCGTCTTCGTCTGAGAAGTTGGCGATCGTGTTGCCGAGGATGTCGTCCGGGCTCATGGAGGAGGTGATCCTGGAGTTCGCCGGGGCGGGGCGGGAGTCGAAGAACGGCGGCGAAACTCGCCGAGCAGGCCGGGCAGGTCGGCCGCGATCTGCCCGTACAGGGTGCGGACCATTCCGATGAGACGGGTCACCACCCGCTTGTCCTCTTTGACCGATCAGAGCAGGTAGGGGTACAGCTCCACCTTGTCCGCTTCGACGCTGATCTCCACCCAGGCGCTGTCGGGCGGCGGCGGTGAACCGACCTCGAACAGCACCTGCGAGTCGCCCAACTCAAGGACAGCGGCGCCGTCTTCGGCGAGCTGGAACCATCCTCGCAGGACGACCTGGCCAGCCTCCTCGCGCACCCCCGGTTCGGCAAGCGCAGCCGACCGCGTGTTGCGGCCCCAGAGGATGTCACCGTCGACGGTCCATTCGACGTAGTGCCAGCCAACCGCGCTGTCCAGGTCACCGCGCCACACCGCCACGGCGCTGCCGAGAGGCGTGTGGACCCGGACCCTCGGCAACCCCGACGGACCCAGTGGCAGCAACTCGGTACGCACCAGCACACCCCGATCATCCACTACCCGACCGACACGGCCAGGGGAAGCGCGGGCAGGACGATCAAGATCTTTTGGCAATCGGTCAAGATCACCTGTGACCCGTCTCAGTGGACAAGAACCAGGCCGAGCCGGTCGGCGAAGCGCGGACCGGGGAACTGACCGAACAGCTGTGCACGGCGATCGAGGACGTCCGGGCCGCCGTCCTGGTCCTCGCCCGCCGCGTCCGCGCCGCCCACCAGGCCCGGACCTGGACCGTCCTCGGGCAACCGTCGTGGCCGGCGTACGCGCTCGCCGAGTTCGGGATCGATCGCCGAACGCCTCACCGACGCCCACCAGGACGCCGGCGGAGCCGCGCTCCCGGCCGGGACGGCGGCCGCTTCACCCTCATCCCCACCCACCCCTTCCCCTACGGCGACGAGTGGAAGGGCCCGGTCAAGACGATGGAGGACACCCCGCTGCTACACCGGCACAAGCCCGGCACCCTCGTCGCCCTTGACCGCTACCTCCACGAACGCACCGGCGGCATGATCGGAGCCCTCTCCCGTCGAATCCGCGGCGCCGCGATCGACGCGATCCTCATCGGCGACGAAGAGATCACCCAGGTCGGGCTCGACGCAGGCCGCTCGATGTCACCGCGAGCACCCAGGACCGGAAGAAGCGGAAGAACGGCAGGTGAGCACCCCGCGCAAGGGCACCGCGCTGATCCCGAAACTGCCCGTCCACGTCTTCCCCCGCCCCTGCGAGGGCGTCGAGTCGTTCATCGCCCGCCTCGCCGAGGCGAACTTCCTCAAGCCCACCCAGCTCCGCTCCTACCTCTGCGACCCGCCCGGCTACCGCAGCACCATCAGCTGGCCCCGGCTCATCGCGGCGACCGGCCGAAGCCTCTCCAATCTGCAGGACACCCTGGAACGGACACCACTTGTCCAGCCCTCGCATCCGGCCTGCGAGTACTGCGGACCACGCCCCGGACCAGAAAGATCGTCTTCCTCACTGCCGTGGTGGTGCTCACCCCGCTGCCGCCGCCGCAGCCGCCTGCTTGCTGAAGCGCCGTCGAGCCGCGACATCCTGCCTGGCCAGCGGCAGATCGTCTCCCGCCTCGGCTGCGGCACCAAAGTCATCCGCACGGCGAACAGCACTCGCAGCACCTGCTCGAAGAGGGGTCTCTCGATCAGCAGCCGTCTCCGCGACGCCGAGCTCGCCCTCTACGAGAACCCCAACGCCGTCGAACCCGACGACTTCTGATTGACCTCCGACAGGTGACCTTGACTGACTGACAGGTGAGTTCGGTCGAAACGCCTACACGATCTTGAGCGCTTCGTCCCACACGTCGCCTCCGTCTGCCCAGGTCCACAGCCATTGGCGCAGCGACGGCGCCGCATAGCACAAGCCGTCGTGGGGGCTCTCGCCCCAGTCGGGTTCCCAGCCGTCGGCGTCCCAGAGCAGGACCGGGTTGTCGACCGCTATCAACGAGGCGTACCACTGCATGCTGCAGCCGCCACCGCTCAGGAAGAGCCAGGACGCCGGCGGCCCCCACTCCGGATATCGAGTGCGGGGGGAGGTTGCGCATGGCCAGTCCGGCTGGTGCCACTCCGGGATGCGGCGCGGTGTCAGCGAGGCGAGGCCGTTTTCCGGGCCGAAGCCACCGTCGCCGACCTCGGTGTAGACACGTCGGAGCAGGAGCGGGAGCTCGTACCCGAGTTCCCGCTCCACCTGTTCGACCTCGGTCTTCGTGATCGGAGGGAACGGCTGGTTCGGGAGACAGCCGCGGGTGATACCCGTGCCTTCTGCGCCCCGGGCGAGAGCACGCAGCCTTTCCAGAAGCGCGTCGTCGTCTGCAGAGGTACGACGGGAGGCATCGGTCACGGGGCGGAACTGTATCCCCTTCGTTCTCGCCGAGTCGGACCGGGTCATCCTCATGCACCAGGGTTACCAGTTCGATTTTCTGCGCGGCCCCGGGCCCGATCCCGAGGTGTGGTCGTACTGCGAAGGCGATGGTCCCGGCGATGTGCCCACCTTTAGCTTCACCCGGTTCACCGACTGGCTGCAGGCCCACGTCACACAGCAGACCGAGGCGTGGGCGCGACTCGTCCCATGGTATGAGGCTGAGAAGCAGAAGAAGCCGGGCGACCGGAGCGTGTACTTCAGTCGTCGCCATCCGGACGGCAGCGTCACCGACGAGCTTTGACAGTGGAGGCCTTACGTCACAGCCACTCGTTGATGACGGCGATGGTGACGGTGGCCTCGTAGCGGACGGCGAGCTTGTCGTACCTCGTGGCCACTGCCCGGTGCCGCTTGAGGCGATTGATTCCGCACTCCACCGCGTGGCGCTCGCGGTAGTCGGTCTGGTCGAACTTCGGCGGACGGCCGCCGTGGGCGCCCAGCCGCTTGCGGTTGCGGATCTGGTCGGACTTCTCCGGAACCGTGCAGCGGATCCCACGTTTGCGCAGGTAGTCGCGGTTGGCTCGGGATCCATAGGCTTTGTCGGCCCGCACCCGGTCGGGGCGGCAGCGTGGCCGGCCGACGCCTGCGCGGGGCACCCGGATGCGCTCCAGGACCGGCTGGAACTCGGGGCTATCGTGCCGCCGGCCGGCGGTGACGAGGAAGGACAGCGGTTTCTGCCCGTGCTCGACCGCCAGGTGCACCTTCGTGGTCAGACCACCTCGTGAGCGTCCGAGTCCGTGGTCGGCGGGTCCGACCGCGACTCCGCCTGGTTTGTCCCGTTGAAGACCCCCCTTTTTCGCGCGCCGGCCGCATGCCGATGCGCCCGCGCGACCGTGGAGTCCACGCCCACATCCCAGGTGATCAAGCCCTTCACGTGAGCCTCGGCCCGCAACTGGGTGAGGATCCGACTCCACGTCCCGTCGCGCTGCCAGCGACGGAAAAGACCGTAGACGGTCTCCCACTCTCCATAGCACGCGGGAACATCGCGCCAGGGCGCACCGGTCCGCGTCCGCCAGCGTATGCCGTTGTCAGCTGCCGCTTGGACCAGACCGGAGGCCCGCCCCGGCTTCTTGCCCATCGGCACCAACGGCTCCGGCCTGGCCCATTGCTCGCTCGTCAGATCTCCACGCCCCACGAGTGGATCATGGCAGGCCTTGATCCACTCGTGAAACAGACCCTAGCTTGGCGCGCTGCCGTTCGCCCAGAAATGCGCCCGCAGAGCGCCCATCAGGGAGTGCGCGCCGGAATGAGTTTCGCTGACGGGTTCCATTTCCGCCCGGTCCAATCGTTCGCCACCGATACGCCCCTTGACCCATTGGATCCCGCACGGCCTGTCACCGGTTTTGGCGCGACAGAATTCTTCGATTACTTGCCTCAGGCTCGACAGGGGGATGACACTTGCCGGATCCATGAATACCGGGACATGGACATCCGAGAGGACTTTCGGGTCGATTTCTGGCGGTGAAGGGTTATCGGACACCCAGACGGACTCGTAGATCCCACCCTGCTTCGGATAGTTCTCGCCGCTGTACCAAACGGCTCCACCGTATCCGGTCGATCTGTTGATCGATACCGTGAGAACGCTGTCGGGATAGATGTGATCGCCAGGCCGATTAGCATCAAGGACGAACGATGCGTTTTCTCCGAAGTCCAGCTCCTTGATCACGCGCTCGATCAGCCCATCCTCCTCCCCCCGAGTCCCCGGTCGATATTCATCATGATTAATTTGCACGGTCAGAATCATCTAGCCCCCAGCCTGGAAATTCCATTGACGACCTTCGGAATCATGTTACCGGTGACCCGACCCTTGGACCAAACCCTCAGGAATCTCCCTGCCGGAAGGATCGCCTGCACTGCCTGAAGTCAGCCGGGCACGCCGTCCGAATTTGTCAGATATTGATTCTTCCAGGATACGCAGGCTGGACGCCGACCCCCGGACTCCAAGAACTCCCTTAGGGCTTTACGAACCAAATCAAGGGGGATCTCCGTCTGATCTCGGAACTGGGTCCAGTGCCCACAAAGATAATACTCGGGAGAGTTCCTGGATTCCGGCGGACCCGCGGAGACGTAATTTCCACTGGAGTCTATAAAAAGCAGAATTCCAACCTGCAGCTCCTTGTCGACTCCCACCTGAAATTCGTGATCCGGGATTCCCGGCTTGAACTCTTCTCGCCCCAGGTGGATGATCTGCGCCAGGTTCCCGTTCGCCGGCCCGGCCAGGAGTGCTTCGATCAGAGCATCGCCCTCTTCAAGAGAGTTGAGGTACTCAGGCCGACCGGCCCGAGTTGCCCTATAGCGAATTTCGGCACTTACCGCCATTTCCACCACGCCCCTTCACCCTGTGGGTGCCGTAAACCAGACAGTCCCATGTCATCCCCAGAGAGAAGGCCATCCGGAGTCTCGTCGCATCCGTTCTTCTCGGTACATGGCCCGCCCCACATATTGATCACAAGCTCGGCACCGCCAATTCCGTCGACGTGCATCTTGGCTCCGGATTTTACCTCAAGGTCGGAAGCTCGTCCGCTGACGGCGCCTCGCAGTTCCTTGGTCGCAGCCTTCACCCAGGCGACCAGATCGGCCTCGTCTCTCTCGGCCGCTCGACAGATCATCAATGATTTTGTTTCCGGTTCTTGCGAACCCTGTGATGGACCCGCCTCCTGGATAGCACGCGAGTCCTACCTTGGTCGCTGTCGCTTCGATATTCTCGCGCGTGAAAGGGGTGAAGCAATCGATGCTGTGTACGAGGACGGCTGTCGGCCCGGCCAGGACGTAGAAGGTGTGAACGTCCTGGACGGTCAGGTCGCAGGTGGGCTGGAGGCCCTTACGCTGATTGGCCTCGGTGACAGGGCTGTCGGCCCGTTCGGGGTGCGAAGGGTGTCGCCGACATTGAGGCCAGCAGCGTCGACCCACTTGTGGTCCTTTTCGGCCCAGAAGGGGTGGTGGCCGGTTTCGGTGAGGCTTTCGACTCCCTCATCGCGCTGGATCTGAAGATCGGTGAAGTTCCGGTCGCCCGCTGTGTAGATGACGGCTTCGACCGGTCTCGCCGTTGTTCGACCCGTGTCCGGGTCGGTGGCCACGACCGTGTCCCCGACCTTGACCGTCTCGATGGGTTTACGGCTTCCGTCGCCCATGAGGACGCTGGTGTCGGCCGGGAAGCTGTTCTTGTCGGGTTCGCAGATTCCCGGGATCTTGGAGAAGAGCCGTTCGATGAACTCGACGACCTTCTTGCCGAGAGGCCCGGCGTTCTTCAGGAGCTCCACGGCCCTCTCGAAGGCCGTGGCCTCTCCGACGATGGGGATCGCGCTGATGCAGGAGGATTTGGCGTTCTCGACGTCGTGTTGGAGGGCGTAGAGGCCGCAGTTGAGGAGGCCCGCCGCGGACGACCAGCCAGGAGGTGGGACCGTTCCCGCGAAGTCGAGGACGCCGTGGGCGATCGCTAGGAGAAGGCCCCGGGTGTCGACGGGCTGGTAGTCGCGGTAGGGGTCGTTGAGTTCCTTGGCGAGCCGGGCCTCGCTGCGCCGACTGCGCGGGGATGCGGGGGACCTCACCTACCGGGTCATGGCCGGCCGTACCCGGTATTCGGTCGCGCCGCTGTCACGGGCGGCCGGCGGGCAGCAGCTCCCGTCACTGCCGGTGGCGTTGGCCTACGTGGAGGCCTGCGGCGGGGACCCCGAGGAGGCCGAGCGGGCCGCTCCACCGCGTGGCCCTGTCCACGAGGGCGGCGTTCCCGTGGACGGCGGCCAGTCCCTGGACGGCCTCCGTCAGCAGGGCGACGGCGTCGTGTCGGCTGCGCGGGCGGCGGGTCCCGCAACGGGGA
>NZ_JBHUAF010000146.1:0-18963 GCF_042789895.1 Kitasatospora sp. NPDC056783 | reverse complement strand
TTTTTTTTTTTTTCTCCTCACAAATATTTATTAAACATATTTATCTTGTTGTCTTTTTTTTTTTTTTTTTTAGTTGTGGGTGTGGCTGTGGTGGGGGGGGCCCCCCCCCCCCCCCCTCGACCACTCGTCCATCACCCCGATCCACCATCCCGAGCCTGCCAGGGGGATTCCGCATGTCCACCCGTTCCCAGACAGTGGCCACCACCGCCCTGTTCTTCGGTGCCGCCCTCCTCGTCGTCATCGGTGCGCTGCTCCTCTTCCCGGCGCCGAAGCCCGGTGTCGAGCCGAAGCCGACCCCCGCTCCGCTCACGACAGGCGACCCGCACACTCCAGTGCCGACCACAGGCGGGACCGGTGGGTCCACGGTCGCCGCCCCGAACCCCCCGGCCGCCCCCGCCACCAGCGCGGCGGCACAGGAGACGACGGAGCACCTCCTCTCCGTCCCCGCACCGGTCGAGCAGGTGGCCCGCCAGTTCGTCACGGCGTGGGCCTCACATGACGCTCGCCCCGGCCGCGACACCTCCTACGAGGACGCGGGCCGGCGCGCGGCCGCCTTTGCCTCACCCACGCTCGGGGACGACCTGGCCGCCGCCCGCCCCGCAACGGGCGGCCTATGGGAGCAACTGCGCGGCCAGCAGGCCCAGGTCGTCGCGGAAGTCGTCGAGGTACGCCTGCCCGACGGCGCCCCGGCCCCCACCGACGAGGTCACGGTCCTGCGGGTCATCTACCGGGTGACCCGCACGGCCGTGGGTGCCGCGCCGTCGGTGTCGGTGGAACAGGCAGCCCTCGAGGTGAAAGCCGGCATCGACGGCACATGGCGCGTCACCGCGCTCCCCAACGCCTGAGGAGCCGGGATGGGTAAGTTCCTGAAGATCCTCGGCTCGGTGCTCCTCGCCGCCGGTGTCCTCCTCGTCGCGCTGATGATGGCCGTGGCCGGCACCATCGGCAAGGCTGCAGCCGATCAGCCCGGCCGCGGCAACGGACCGGGCGGCGGCATTACCGCCTCGGCCCCGGTGCCGGAGTGGCTGCGCTCCCTCATCGCCACCGCGTTGGTCGGCAAGTGCGCGCAGCTGACCCCCTCGCTCCTCGCGGCTCAGCTGTACCAGGAGTCACACTTCGACCCGAAGGTCTCGTCGCCGGTCGGCGCCCGCGGAATCGCACAGTTCATGGACGGCACCTGGAGTACCTACGGGGTCGACGGCAACGGCGACGGCCGCAAGGACCCGCTCGACCCCGCCGACGCCGTGCCAGCCGCCGCCGCCTACGACTGCGCGCTGGCCGAGCAGCTGAAGGGCGTTCCCGGGGACAGCACCGAGAACATGCTCGCCGGCTACAACGCCGGCCCGGGCGCGGTTCAGAAGTACAACGGCATCCCGCCCTACCAGGAGACTCGGGACTACGTGCGCCTGATCCGCGAACGCGCGACGCAGTGGGCTGCCGGCATGGACGGATCCGTCCCCCTCCCGCAGGGCTCCGAGGGCGCCACGCGCGCCATCGCCGCATCACGGACCGCGCTCAACACGCCCTACGTCTGGGGCGGGGACTGCCGCTCGCCTTACCAGGGCCAGAACGGCTGCGACTGCTCGAGCCTGGTGCAGATGGCCTGGGGGGCTGCCGGAGTGAACCTGCCGCGCGTCACGTACGACCAGGTCAAGGCCGGCACCGCGGTCCTATCGGTCTCCGACCTGCGTCCCGGTGACCTGCTCTTCTCCCGGGGCAGCGCCGAACACCCCGAGCACGTCGGGATGTTCATCGGTGACGGCCAGGTGATCGAGGCGCCCCGCACCGGCCTCAACGTCCGCATCCGGACGCTAGAGGACTGGAAGGACGAGGTCCTGGCCATGCGACACATCGCCTGACCTGGGAAAACGCGATCCTGAAGCCCACTTCTAAAAGATCTTGCCGACGGATGTCACACCGGACGTCCGAAACCGGCCTCTAGGTATGCGACCTGGAACAGGTCCGTTCATCCCTGCCGGTCACACACACGAAGGAGCGTCAACATGAGCACCACCACGATCATCGACTCGGCGATCGACTTCATCGGCGCTCTGCCCGACATCGCTGCCCAGGCCCCGGCCTTCCTCCTGGAGAGGATCTGGGTCTGGCTGCCGGCCGTGGTGCTCGGCACCGCGGCTGTCGTCGGCGTCCGGACACTCCTGGTGCGCCGGGCCCTGCGCTCCCGCGTGGGCTACGACCTGCTGCCCACCACAGCCTTCGATCCCAGTCCTGAGGAGCTCCTCCGCTTCGCCCAGCACATGGCACACGCGCAACGCAGCGCGAGCCGCTGGCGGCTGACTCCTCGACGGGGACTGGCCATGCGGGTGCGCCTTACCTCCGTCGACGGCCTGACCATGCGCGTCGAAGGCCCCGCGGTGTCGGCCGCCGTGCTGCGCCACCAGGTCTACGCAGGCTGCGAGGTCCGCTCGGTGGAGACCCCGCATCGCGGTGACACCACGCCGGAGACACCGGCACCGATCCGCTTCCCCAACACGCCGCCCGTGAAGTCCATCTGATCCCCGGAGCACCACATGACCTCCTCGACCCCGATCTCCCTGTCGAAGCCGCCGGCCGACGAGCCGCAGCAGTCCGCCCCGGGCACCCACGCCGAAGCGCCGGCCGACGCTCCACTGCAGCTGTACGTCGCCCGAGAGGAGCTCTCGCTGGCCCTGCCCGAGTACCTGGCGTTGCGAGAGGTACCGCTCCGACCGGATCCTCTCACCGCCCTCGCGGGTGCCTTCGGCGGGATCCGTCCCGATCTCGGCGAGCAGGCCGACGTTGCTCTCGACCTGGTCCCCATGTCGCCGGGGTCCGTCAACCGGCGACGTCGGCGACTGCTGAAGGCCGCTCACCGTCGACCCCTCGGGGCCGGCCCGATGGTTGCTGGCATGCCCCACGAGCAAGGTGGTGCTGGCCTTGGGTTCAGCCTGTCGGGTGCATTCTCCGAGGCAGCGGCCGAGATGCGGGGCCAGGCCGCCGGCGGGCGGGCCCCTGCGGCCGCGCCCAGGTTCCGCACTGCTGCCCAGGCCGGCGACCAGAAGACGGCGATGGGCAAGTTCGCGCCGGCCAACCCCGACGTGGTCTTCGCCCTGCAGATGCTCATACGCACCCAGTCCGCCGATCCCGCCCGGCCGCGGCTGCTTCTGGACCAGATCCTCGCCGCGCTCGAGATCTGGGCCGGCCACAACCACTTCCGCCCGGTCGGTGCGAATCTGGGGCTCATACACCTGAGCGCCGATGCCTGGCTGTACCGAGCCGCATTCGACAGACGCTTCGAGACCGGCCTGTTCGAGCCGCGGGGACGGCACCAGCTGGTGACGAGCACGGAGATCGGCGGCCTGGTCAAGCCGCCGACGAAGCACAACACCGCCCCGAACATCGCGCGCTCCGGAGGCGCTGCCCCTCCCGCTCCGCCGGAGCTGCCCGACTTCACCGGCCAGGACGGCGTCTTCCCCCTCGGCTACGTGGCCAAGCCGGGCGGTGGGTGGCGCCTGGTCGGCCTGCCACTCGAGTTCCTCCTCTTCGGCCTGTTCCTCGGCAAGAGCGGTTACGGCAAGACCGAGATGGCCCTGATCCAGGCGATCGCCCTCGCCCATCAGGGCCACGGGATCTTGTTCCTGGACCCGCACGGTGACGGCTGGCAGCGCGCCCGCCCATACCTCGCGCACGAGTCGATTGAGGATCGGCTATGGGAGATCGACCTGACCTCTCCGAGCCTCGACTCGATGGTCGGCTCGTGGAACCCCCTGTCGATGGAGAGCAGACGCAAGGACGAGATCTCGGACATCGTCGGATCCATCGTCACGGGCATCGGTTCCGCCCTCAGCTGGGGCGACACTGCGAGCCGGGCCCGGACGATCCTGACCCGCGCGGTGGAGTCGCTCGCCTACATCTCCTACTACGTCACGCACGAACGCGGCGAGCCGGACCTCGCCCCGACGCTGTTCCAGATCCGCGCCATCCTGACCGACGAGGACTTCCGCGACGCGGCCATACCGCACCTGCCGCCAACCGTTCAGGAGTTCTGGATCAAGGTCTTCCCGAAATACCCACCGGACGCCACTCCCGTGGTGACCAACATCATCGAACGGTTGGACAGCTCGACTGCGGTCAAGGCGTTCCTCGGCTCCAGCCGGAGCACCTACGACATCCGACACGCCATGGACAACGGGAAGGTCGTCTTCGTTTGCCCAAGCGGTACCGGCGACACCGACAAGATCATCAGCTGCCTGCTGCTGTTCGACCTCTTCCGCGCTGGCCTGTCCCGCAAGACGATCCCGGCTGGCGAGCGGAAGGACTTCTTCGCTTTCGTGGACGAGCTCACCGCTGTTGACGGGGCGTCCAAGGGCACCTTGGCGGCGATCACCGAACAACTGCGCAAGTACAAGGTCAAGCTCCTCGCCATGACCCAGATGGCGCAGCGGTTGAGCACCACGACCCGCCAGGGATTGCTCCAGAACCTGTCGATCCTCTCCACCGCTGCGTCCGGCATCGACGAGGCGGCGATGACCGTCCGGCAGTGGGGTACCGCCCTGACCGCGGATGCGATCCTTCGACTGCCGCGCTACCAGTACTACATGTCGGTGGCTCTCGACGGTCAGGCCACCGAGCCCTTCCACGTCCGCGGGGCCAACGTTGAGAAGCTCTACGAGGACTACTGCAACCCGGCTGGCTTGCCTGCCCTGGACGCGGCCGTCAACGCGAACCTCCGTCGCCGACCGGTCCAGGCAATCCTGACCGACCTGGAGAACCTCAACGGTGCGCTGAAGGAGTTGCTGCTGTCCTCTCCCGAGAACAAGGCCCGGAAGACGAAGCGTGAGCCCGAAGCCGAACCAGCAGTCTCCGAGCAGGCGAACCCGCGGGTGCACGGGGCTGCCGGCAGCACCATCAAGACGACCGGTGCCCAGCGGTTCGACATGTGGGAGGGCATGGATCTGGGCGGTGAAGGACAGTGACGATCAGCGCTTCCGAGCCGGCGACCACGCCCCCGGCGAGCCTGCCGCTCGCCGCCCAGTCCTCCCTGCGAGTGCTGTACCAGCACCGCTTGATGTCCACGCCCCAGCTGCACCGCCTCCTCACCCCGGCCACGGCGCGCCCGGTCTACCTGCTGCGGCAGCTGAACCGTCTGCGCGCGCTCGGCCTGGTCGACCGGGTCCGTGTCCAGGGCCCGGCGCTGACGCGCATGCCCTTCCTGTGGTACCTGACCGACGTCGGCGCCGACCTGGTGGAGGAGGACCACGAGCTCACGCACCGGCCCTACCGCGTGACCGAGGGCGGTGCCATGGGATCGCGGCAGGCCCACACCTTGGCGGTCAACGAGACCGGCCTCGCGTTCGTCGAGCACGCGCGGAGGCTGGGTCACGAATGCGGACCCCTGGACTGGACGCCGGAGGTCGCGAACCGGATCAGGGACGGGCAGCGCCGGTTCGAGGACGACCACGTCATCTCCGACGCTGTGGTGAACTACGTCCATATCCATCCGAACCAGCGGCGTACACCGCTGCAGGCGTTCGTCGAGCTCGACCGTGCCACGATGACCGTCACCAGGCTTGCCGCGAAACTCTCGGCCTACGGGCGGATGCACGACTACGTGCCCCAGGAACCCGACCGTTCCCGGTCCCAGGTGGGTGCCCGGCCGGCATGGCGCTACCAGTACCGGACGTTCCCCCGGATCCTGGTCGTGCTTACGGGCGCCGGCACCCGGGCACTCGCCGGCCGGGCCAGTGATCTGGCGCATCTCGCCAGCTCCGACCCGCGGCTGATGCGCCATCGGGACACCCTCGCCATCGGCGTGACAACCCTCGGCCACCTTCAGAAGTACGGGCCGTTCGAGCCGATCTTCACCCCGTTGCTGCGCGACTCCGGGCCCACCGACCTGTATCTCCGGCCCCCGGCCGAACCGGACGGCCAGGGAGTCCAGGAATGAGCACCGCCATGACCGCGCCGAGCGCCGACAGCATGATCCATCTTGCGGAGATCCTCCAGCACCACCCGAAGCTCCGCCAGCGGCGCTTCGAGCTCCTCCCCCTGCGCGGTCCGGGCGCGGCCTTCACCGAGCCGCAGGGCCGGGCCCCGGGAGAGGCAACGCCGCCGGCCGAGCTGGCCGACCTGATCTCCACGATCTCGGTGATGGGCCAGCTCGGTCCCGTGATGGCCGAGGAGATCACCACCCCCGGCGGCGCTCCCAGCATCCGGCTCATCACCGGTGAGCGCCGCTACCGGGCCATGCGCTGGGGGGCCGTCAACCGCCCCGACAACCCGCACTTCGCCTCGCTCGCCGCGATCATCTGCCCCGGGCCGCTGTCCGAGGAGGAGCGGCACATGTGGAGGTTCACCGAGAACTTCGCCAGGGAGAATCTGAAGCCGGGCGAGCAGGCCGCAGCGTTGATGTACCACCGCTGCGCAGTGCTCGTCGGCCGTCTGCTGCGCGCCGGCAAGCCGGTGCCCGCTGAGGTCTACTCCCTCACCGACTCGATCGAGCGGTTCAACGCTCTGGAGAGGATCCGCGCCAACGACCCGTCGTGCGCAGCTCCGTGGCCCGACGTTCTTGACCGCCTCGGACTGCAGCTGAGCGAGAGGAAGGCCACGGAACTTGTCAGGGCCTTCCGTGAGCTCCCGCGGGAGCTGACCCTCGAGATGGACGAGGAGTCGATCCGCCTTCACACCCGCATCCGCTTCGCCGAGCTTCTTCGCGGCCGCGAGAACGCTGCTGCCGGCATCTGGGCCGCTCTCAAGGGGACCGGGCGACTCCATCTGCTGCCTACGGCGGTCAAGGTCGGGCTCGAGCAAGACCAACTGGACACCGAGGAGATCCTGGAGATCGCCCAGGACCGCCAGGACGCGGCCAACGCTCGCCGTCGTGCCACGCTCACGCGAGTGCCAGATCTGCCCGGGGACGACACCGCTGACAACCCTGCTCCGTCGGTGCCCGGCGCTTCCCGCCCCGAAGCCGCTCCCGAACACGATGGCGTGGAGCAGAGCAGTAGTCCTATGGGGCTCGGCGGCGGGCCGCCCGAACCGGACGCACCTGCCGACGTCGAACCGGCGACCGCCGATCGGGCCCCGGACCGCCTGGTCGGCGTGACCACGGTCCGCCACGCGCTCGACGGGCTCCGTGAGCTCCTGGCCGAACTGCGTACTGGCAGCACCCTCGGCCGGTACGACGAAGGCTCGCTGCGTCTGGCGTTCCGCGAGATCGAGCCCTACCTGACCACCTCCACCACCACGCACGAAGGCGAGAAAGCCGCATGACCCGCATCTCCCTGCCCACGCCGACGATCGGCCTTCCGCTTCCCGGCCGCGGCTGCGACTGCCGCACCTGCGCTTTCTGGGCCGGCCCCGACGGCTGCAGCGGCGGGCCGGCCACCATCGAGCCACTGTGCAGCGGCACCAACAGCGACTGCTCCTACTGCGGCTGCGCCGCCTCGGAGGCCGGCTCGCCGACCAACGCCTGCAGCAGTTGCCCGATCCGCTGCGGCTCCCGGACCGACATCACCGCCTGGATGCGGGACGTCGGCGGCACCCTCACCTTCGACGACATCGAGATCGACGGCGTTCTCCCGGCGCTGCCCTCCTTCATCCCCATGACCGACGGCAGCGCCGTCACCGCCCTGGATGCCAGCCTCCGCTGGCCCGCGTACGGGGTCGGCCTCCGGCGCGTCTTCAGCCCTGACACCCACACGGTGTACCCGAGGTTCGCGGGCAAGAACGCGCGTGAAGTCCTCGGTCTGCGCAAGGACCAGCAGGCGGTTCTCGTCGGATACGGCGAGGACCCGTTGGTCGAGAAGTTCTGGACGCTGCGTCGCCGCGGCCAGCTGGTCGAGGAGATCGCCTCCCAGGGCTGGGACGTCGTCCTGGCCTGCAACTACTCCATCTACGGCAACTGGCCCAGGGCCGAGCACCTGCTCAACATGCGCCGGGCCCTGCTGCTGGCCTCCGAGTTCGCCGAGGCCGGCGTCGTCTCCGTTCCCAACCTGTACTGGTTCCGGTTGGAGGATCTCCAGCGCTACACCGCCTGGATCGCCGACGCCCCGCCGCCCGCGGTGGCCGTCAACTTGCAGACCGTGCGCGAGAACAACAACTGGGACACCTGGGCCCTGCCGGGACTGTTCTGGCTGGCGGAGAACCTGCCCGAGGACATGCCTGTCCTCCTCACCGGCCTCTCCAGGGCCGACCGCATCGCGCAGGTCGTCGCCCTCTTCGGCACGCGCCTGACCCTGATCAGCCAGAACGCCCACCAGTACGCGCTGCACGGAGCGATCATGACGCCCGACGGGCGGGAGGACATCAAGGCCCGTCCCGCCGACGCCTTCGCCGCCACCGTCCGGTACATGGCGTCGCTGCTGCCGCCCCGCTGAGGACGCCGACGAAGCGTCGGCTGCCCTTCAAAAAACTTCTTCCGGATTCGTGTCACACCGGGCACCGATTCGCGGCCTCTAGGTGCAGAACCTGGAAGGAGTTTCACGATGTCGGCGACCACCGAACCCATCGCAGCACCGAACAGGACCCACAGTTGGGAGCTGTGGGTCCTCCTCGTTTGGCACGGCCCCCTCGGCGCACCGGTCGACCCGGTGGCCGTCCTCGCCCTCAACCGGGCGCCGAATGCCCCGACCCCCTCCTACCTCACCTGGGTACCCCTCACCTACGACGCTGCCGCCCCGTGGCGGGAGCGCCTCGACGGATCCGTCACGCCCGAGCAGGTCGAGCGCTGGTCCCACGAGGACAGCGCCTGCGCGGCCGTTGCGGCCGAGGTCCCCGACGACGCGGTCGACCTGGCCCACGCCGCCGAGATCGTTCTCGACGGCCTCCTCGCTGAGGCGATCCCCGCCATCGCGGCAGCCGGCCGGCGCTGATGGGCACCAACTCCAAGACCAGCCACCAGGCGTACACCGTCGCCCCTGCAGTGCCCGGCGATGCCCCCGAGCCCAGCGATGCCCCCGGGGAGTCCGACAACCCCGAGCTCCAGGCCGCCCAGCAGGCGTACATCACGGCCTCCGAGCTGGCGCAGCTGATCGGTCATGGTGGCGTCGACGATGACTGGGCCGACGGACCGCCACTGATCGACGTTCCCGACGACCCAGTAGCGAAGTTCGAGCAGTTCGCCGAGCAGATCAAGGCGCAGCGCGAGGCGCTGGCCCTGATGAAGGAGGCCGGCGCGCCTCAGGAGGTCCTCGACGAGACCCTCAAGTCCATCAAGGCACAGTCCCTGGAGTACCTGAACAGCTTGACGCCCGAGGAACTGCAGGCAATCGCCGCTGCTCAGGGCTTCGAACACCCGGCACTCGTCGGGATGTCCGGCAAGACCCAGCATCCGCTGGTCCACTGGCTGGACCCGGCCTACGACCAGGACATCATCTCCAAGCAGAAGATCCAGGCGGCCGCCACCAAGCGCTATGCCCAACTGGTCTCCGGCGAGAGCGTCGGCGGGCTCACGCTCGCCGACCTGCACAAACTCGAGGGCACGCCCCCGCCGCCGGCGCCCGGGCCTCCCGGGCCGTGGACGGCGTCGCCAGCCGAGGTCAACGAAGCGGTCAACACCTGGTCGACCGCGGTTAAGGCGTACGCGGCGGCCAAGGGCGGCCCCAACCAGGCGCAGGCCCTTACCGAGCTTCTCGCCGCGGAGAACACACTCACCACGGCCCAGTCGCCCGAGATGGGCGATGCCCTGGCCCAGCTCCAGGCGTCGGCCAAGCTGTCGACCGACCAGGTGCTCGCAAGCGGAGCCCTCGACACCTACACGGTCGCGCCGGCGGTCAAGGCCGCCGTCGAGTCGGGTCAGCTGACCAAGGACGAGGCGAACCACCTCAAGGCGCACGAACTCCTCGCCCTCATGCGGTCGAGCACGCCGGAAGCCGAGCGGGCCCTGCTCTCCGAGCGCGCCCACGAGCGCAAGAACCAGCTCTCGGCGATCGACGAGGCCCTTGACGTCCACAAGTTGGGCAAGCCCGACCAGTCGTCCGATCTGTCCCTTCCCTCTCTGGCGTCGGAAGGGTTGGCCGCTCAGGACACGGTCGCCTCCTGGGTCTCGAAGGCCGGCGAACTGCACGCGCTCCAGCAGTCGGCGCAGGGCTGGATCCACGAAGTCATCCCGCACCCCAACGACCTGGGCATGAGCAACCCCGGCCTGCTCGCCTCGCACCAGGTCGACCCGAAGGAGCTCCGGAAGGAGTTCACGGCCTGGGCCAAGCACCAGCCGCTCGCACCCCTGCGCCAGGTCGCGGACCAGCTCGGCATGCCCGCCTCACTTAAGGCGTCCAGGGCCTCGGTCCAGCAGTACCTGACCGCCCACCTCGATCCGTCACTCGACAAGGGCGCCGTGCTGAAGGCGGCCGAAGCTGCCCACAAGGCGAAGCAACAAGCCAAGCTGCCCTCCATCCTTCAGAACCCCACCGCGGCCAGCGCTTCCGAAGCCACAGCCCCCTCGCCTTCCCCTGCTCCAGAGGCCTCTGCCGATACGTCCCAGCCGACGAAACCGGCTGCCGCGGCCGCACCGACGGCTCCTGCGGCAACGGCGCAAGCGAAGCCGAAGGCGCCCAAGCCGAAGCCGAAGCCGGCGTCGGCCGGCTCGTTCGCCGCTAAGCATCAGGCCCTGGTGGCTGCCCTGCAGCAGGCCCACGCCACGACCGCCGACGTCCCCGCCAGGGTGGACGCTGCGCAGATCCACGCGACGGACTTCGGCGCCGGCAAGGCGGCGCACCTCGGCGGCACCCATCCGAAGACCCTCCACACCGCGCCCGACGGCAGCCAGTGGATGTTCAAGCACTACACCTCGGCGTCGGCTGCCCGAGCCAGCGCCGAAGCGGCGGCCTCCCACATCTCCCACCTGGGTGGCGTGCTCACGGTGCCGGTCTATGAGAAGAAGATCGACGGCAAGGACGGCTGCATCCAGCCGATGGTCAGCGACGCGAGCCAGCTCAGCGCGAGCCCGAAGTCCTGGACCCAGACAGAGGTCGACTCCGTGGTGCGCAACCACGTCATCTCCTGGGCGGTCGGCGACCACGATGGGCACGCCGCGAACATGCTGCGCACCTCGTCGGGAGGGATGTCCCCCATCGACCGGGGCCAGGCGTTCAAGTACTTCGGGACTGACCGCCTCGAGCTCGGTTGGACCCCCGACGGCTTGGGTCCCAGCAGCCAGTACATGCCCGTGCATCAGAAGGCGTACCTGGCCTCCCAGAGCGGCGGGCTGGCCCCGGGCGTGAAGATCAACCCCGTCGTCGCCCACCCGGTGATCAAGCAGCTTGAGTCGATTCCGGACGCGCAGTGGCGGGCGGTGCTCCACACCACGGCGCACGAAGGTGCGAAGGCCGGCGTGCGGTGGGAGCCCCACATGCGCAAGCGGGCAGCCAAGGACCTGGGGATCAAGACGGCCGACGTGACGACGCAGCAGGTCGCCGAAGCCTTCCTCGACTACTCGTGCGAGCGCAAGAACGGCCTACGGGCGGCGTTCGCCGACTTCTACACCACGCAGCTGAAGATGCCCTCCGGGGCCGCGCTCAAGTACGGGAGCTGATGAGGACGCATGGGAACGAACTCCAAGACCAGCCACCAGCCATACGCAGTCGCTCCGACTGCGACGGAACTTCTGGAGCCCATACCGGCCGGCACCGCCAGCCCGCCGCCGACCGGTGATGTCGGTGGCGCCGATGCCGTCGGTGGCCTCGTGCTGCCTCCCGACCTGCAGGGACAGGTCCAGGCGAAGCTGGCCTCGCTCCTCGACCAGGGACCACCGCTGCCACCGGAGACGGGCCCCGCGCCGGTCAAGGGCGATGCGGTCGGCGGCGAGCTGGGAGCGGGAGGAGCTCCCGGCGGTGCGATCGAAGAGGAATCGGAGACGCCCGATGACGATCCGGCCAAGGCTGCGGTAGTCGACGGGCCTCAGGAAGCGGCGGAGGACGAGCAGGCCGCCACCGATGACGACGGTGTCGCACTGCACGGCGAAGTCCAGCCTGACGAGGAGGAGAACGAGGAGCCGGAAGAGGACTCGCTGTGGACGGTGCCGACGACTCCCCCGGTCGGCGTCGCGGCCGGCGTACCCGTGCTCATCAGCGGCAATGACCTGGTGGACTCCACGGCGACGCTCGTGTCGTACAGCTCCGGCTCCGACCAACCGCGCGAAGTGCTCCTCACGCACCTAAGCGAGGAGGCCGAAGGCAAACTCCTGGACGCACTCGACGTCTCGGAGCAGAAGCTTGTTCCGGTCCAGGTGGAGAAGGAAGTGACCGGACGGCTGGGCCTTGACGAGCAGCACAACCTCGCCGAGCTCGTCGGCCTCGCGGCCAAGGGAATCAACGGGAAGATGAAGTACGGCGAGGAGCCGACCACGAAAACCCTCTCCCAGTACCAGGATGCCCAGAAGGCAGTCGATGCCGTCCTGAACAACCCGGACCTGACCGACGATGAGAAGGCGATGGCGCAGTACTACGCCGGGCACCTACAGACGATCGGTGAGCGCATCAACAATCCGACGGCGCTGCCCTACTTGGAGGGAGGGAAGATCCCGATGGTGACTCCCTACCTGCACACGGGGATGGCGACAGTGACGGAGTACGTTCCGGCACCACCCGATGAAGGAGACGGCGACGGTCTCCTTCACGCCACCAAGCGGAAGGCCAGCCGGATCAAGGCGACGATCGACAAGAGCACGGGCAGCACGTCCTGGGACGGGGAGACCCGGGCGGAGGCCAAGGGCATCGAGTACGCGATCGACCTGGGTGACGGCTACAGCGCGGTGTACCGGCCCTACGCGGGCAACGACCCGGCGAAGACGGAGTACTCCATGCGAGGGCAGCTCGAGATCCACGCCCCCGCCGGTGCCGGCAACGGAAAGGAACTCGTCGGCCGGCTGGAGCAGCTCCACCTGATCAACCGGGCCATGACCGCGACCGAGGGCGAGCTGACCTACCTCCACGCGAACATCACTGCACAGGGCCTGGGAAAGAACGTCGGCGTCCAGACGGCGCTCGAGACGGCCAACGCCCTTGAGGACCTGCAGGTCCAGGAACTCTTCCATGAACGAGCCCATCAGGCGATCGGGCTCGACGCGGCGGAGCTGGGTGCCTTCGCGAAGCGGATCCAACTCGAAGCTGCGCACAAGGTGCTGCCGAAGAAGGTCGACGTCATCCGCGACGCTGTCGCTCAGGCGGCTGGCTTCGCCAGCGGTGCGTCGCTGGCGGCAAGCCCCGGCTATGACCCGACCCCTGCTCGGTCCGCAGGGTGGTCGTCCTGGTCGCGGTTCGACGTGACCGGCGACCCAGAGAAGTTCGACGCGGCTTGGAAGGGCAAGAGCCTCATCCACAACATCGGTGGCGGAAGCCTGGTCGATGTATTCGCCACCGGCGTCCTGGCCTCTACCGAGCGTCGCGCCGTGATGGGCATCGGCACCGGCATCGGAATGAGTGAAGGCACGGACAAGATGACCGGCGGCGCCAACTACGCCTTCCTGCGTGTCTCCTCCAGCTCCTCGGCCGGATCGTCGTCATACGGCTCGCGGCTCATCTGGGACAACCCGCGGACGCTCATGCAGCGCGCGGACTACTACGCCTACGACGGCGACCACTTCGGCGCCCTAAACCCGAAGGCGGGGAAGAGTACCAGCGGTCAGACCCGCGACCCATACAAGATCGCGAACTTCTCGGCCAGCAACAACGAAGTGATGCTCCGGAACGGGTGCGACCTCTACTCCGAGCAGGCACCGACCCGAGCCATCGCCAAGAACACGGCGGAGCGTGACGCCGTCCTGGCGCTGTTCGCCTCCCGCGGCATCACCCACCTGAACGGCAAGCCGGTCGACGAAGTCGTCGTCCTGGGCCACTGACCCCTTCCCAGAAAGGCAACCCCACCATGACCACCACTCCAGCCGCATGGATGTCGGCTCTGACCGCCCTTCTCACCGGCAGGCACAGCACCACCGGGGACCGCGACGACGCCGGCGCCCAACTCGTGGTGACCGATCCCGACGGCTCCGAAGTGTTCCGGGCCCCGCTCGCCCGGCACAGCCGGATCGACCCCGACCACCCGAACATCCTCTGGATCCGGCCCATAGTGGGCGGCTCCCCCACCACGGAGCGGTCCTTGCCGTACACCTACAACCTGAACGTCGCCCGACGCAGGTCGCTGACCTGGGCGCGCATGGAGGCGAGCGCCGACGGCTCGCTCCACTTCCACCTGCGGCCCCTCGGCGACGACGAGGCCGGCCAAGTCGCACGAATCGAACCCGCCGACGGCGACGAACTCGAGGAGCTCAGCCGCTGGGACACCTTTGTCAGCGGCCTCAGCGCCGGCGACGAAGCGGAGCTGGACCGCCTAGAAGCCGACTCCTGGAGCGGCACCGAGTACTCCTGAGTCCGAACCTCCGGGTCGCCGAGCCTGGGATGATGTGGTGGCCGGCGCATAGCCGGCCACCACGCCCGCGCAGAACAGCAAGGAGGAGACATGGCCACCCACCGCGGCCACCCGCTGACGATCGCCCGGACCGAAGCCCTCGTCAGCCCCCTTGCCGCACCCGACGCGGAGCAACTCCCCACCACGACCTGGCTGCGAGACCGGGCGCGGCTGTTCAGCGCTGCCGCAAAGGTCAAGTTCCACCTGATCACCAGCGCAGCGCTCTACACCCGCATGACCGGAGAGCAACTGAGCAGCGGGGACGTCGGCCGGGCGTACTCCGGTCCGGCCAGCGCGCGCCTGCCCGTACCCCTCGTGTACCTCAACCTTGAGGTCCTCGGCACCCGACGCGCCGTCGACAAGGCGCTTGCTCACGAGGTCATGCACGTCGGCTGGCCCTCCTACGGCCACAAGGCGATCGCCTTCGAGCGTGCGCAACAGGTCCTGAACGCGGTTGGTGTCCTCAGTGCAGCTCCCTGAACACCGCACGCCGAGCCAGAGGGTTGCCGAAGCGCTAGAAGTGCTGTAACTTATTTCTCGTGAGGGCGCTTCGCCCCACACGGCCACACCTTGCGTGTGGCAGACCCGCCCCATCGCCCTCCCCCCCCCGGCGACCGGCGGCGTCGAAGGCCCGGGCGGGCACCCCCTGTCCGCCCGGGCCCTACCTCAGCGACAAGCCGCCGCCCGGAGCCGCGCGCCCCCGGCGCCACCGGCCCCGCGCCAAGGAAAGGCCACACCCCATGGCGACGACGCATTCCCAGGTCCGTCTCCACGCCGAGGGCCGGCGGACACCCAACGCCGGCCGCCCGCTCCGCGCGCCCGACTCGCCTTCAGATGCCGTCGCTGAGAAAGCCCTCGAACCGCGCCGGCCGGAATGCGGCACCGCCGGACGCCACCACCGGGCGTCCACGACCGCTCCGCCCGGCGAACCGTCCAACTCACACGGTCCATTCGGCCGGGTTGTCACCATTGAGCTCGACGCATTGCACCTCAAGGCGGCGCCGCTCGACGCCGAACTGCTCCGCACGTTCCTGCTCGGCCTGGTGCCGTTGGCGATCGCGGAGCAGCAGGGAGCGAGCGATGGCGACATCGAGGCGATCAGAAGCCGGTGCCTCGAGCTCATCGCCAGCCACGGCGACGCGCTCCAGTTCGGCGGCCGGCACCGCGCCGAGTCGCGCACCGCACTCGCCGAGGCCATGGCCCTCCTCGCACGACAGCCCGGCGGCGTCACACGGTTCGGCATTCACGCCTGCACCCACGAACACGAATACTGCCCAGGCTACAAATAGCCGCCAGACTCGATAGAGCCAGGGGAAACCACATGGCCGCGCGCAAATTCATGCTGACGCAGAATTCCCAGTTGCGGAAGATCGGCGTATTCAATTTCACTCTTCCCGCTTGGGTGGTCACTCTTCCCGACGGGAGGTCGATCAACGTCTGCCCCAGCGCCTCCGCGTGCATCAAGCTCTGCTACGCAAGGTCCGGGGCCTACCGCTTCTCGAATGTCCTGGCCGCCCACATGCGCACTCTGGCGTTTGTGATGGACCACCCGGACGAATGGGAAGCGGCGATGATCGAGGAGCTGTCCCACAAGCGCTACGACGGAAAAAGTGTCCGCATTCACGACAGTGGGGAATTTTTTTCCGATGATTACCTGCTTCGCTGGATGAGGATCATGGAGGAATCCCCCGGGGTCCACTTCTACACCTACACGAAGGAGGTAGGCATGTTCCGGCAGCACGTCGAACCCCATCCGCCCGCCAACTTCAGGTGGCGCTACAGCCTCGGCGGGAAGCAGGACCACCTCCTCGACCTGACCAGCGACCGGCATGCCGAGGTCCTCCCGGACGAGGACGCGGTGGCTAAGGGCGGATTCGTCTCGAACACGCCGTCCGACCTCGTAGCAGCGAGCGCCGCGATCAAGGTAGGGATGCCGGCCAACAACATCCGCCACCTTCAGAAGCTGCAGGGGCAGCGGACCTTCGGCGAGATCCAGCGTGAGATGGACGAGGTGCGTCGGCGCCGGCTCGAACGCGCGCGGGTGAAGGCGCGCTTCCGCCTAGCCACCTGACCCACATCAGTGGGTTGCAGAACAGACTTAAATGCTGTAACTTATTTCTTGTGAGTGGGACGACAGCCCCTCACCCACGGCAAGCCCACCACGAAGGGACCAGTACATGTCTTCCATCACCGCGGCCATCGAGACCCCCACCGGCCGCAAGCTGAGCGCGGAGATCACCGACGACGAGTTCGGCCGCTCCACCTACGCCGTCGGCCTCATCAAGCGCACCGGAGAGACCGTCCCGATCGGCTCGTTCGTGATCCACCCGGACCACCGCGCCGACCCGAAGCCGGGCCGCGTCTACGTCCAGTTCGGCGAGGGCGACCAGAGCGACCGCCACGCCCGCGCCAACGTGCCCACCATCGGCGCGGACGGCCCGTACCTGGTCGGCGACGCGATCCTGAACCCGAACAAGATCACCAAGGACGACGGCCGCTGGCTCCGCGCCAAGGTCGCCTCCGCGCCCACGCACGCCCACTCCCACCACGCCGCTGAGGACACCAGCGAGCGGGCCGGGGACATCGTCGGTGCGCTGATCTCCCACTGGCTCAACCGCCCGGAGTTCGCGGAGCTCACCGCCACCTACGGCAAGTTCCGCGCCCCGGACCGCAAGGCCGCCCTCCACGCCAAGCTCGCCGTCCTCCGCGCCAACATCATCGCGATGGAGCTGGTTGCCTCCGACTACGAGACCCAGCTCGCCTTCCTCGACCTCGTGCACCAGGACGAGACGGACAGCGAGTGACGGGCGGTGGGCCGCACCACCCAGGTGCGGCCCACCGGCTTCGCAGCAGACCAGGAACGCCCGCTCCCCGGAGCGGGCGTTCCGGCGTTTTCGCACGTTCTCGCCGACCCGAGGGCGCGCCCATCCGACTGCGGCGATGTACATTGCGCTGGGGCGCTGTATCCTATTTCACGAGCCGAGCGCTCGACGGAAGCGGGCCGGCGGAGGGCCCGAAGGCCCCGACAGTCCGCCGGCCCGCACGGCCACGGCAAGGTGGACCGCCAGCAGTCTAGAAGCCCCCTTACCCGGAGGAGAACTTCCTGTGATTCCCGCAGGCGCCGGCCCCCAACCGATGCCGCGCGCGGCCATCGCCGCCAAGTACAAAGTACGGCCGGCCATGGTACGCAGGTGGACTGCGGACAGCACCTTTCCAACCGCTGAGCCGGACGAAGACCGATGGAAGCCCGACCTGGTCGACGCCTGGATCCAAACGAACCACCCGGCGGTCTGGGCGACCACCAGGTCCGAGCCGAATCCGCTGGGCCTACCCGAAGGCCGTGATGAGGATCTGCTAACGGCACGGGACTTCGGCATCATGATGCGCGTCACCCGCGGACGTGTGATCCAGCCGGCCACCATCCGGGCCTACGAGGCGCGGGGCTCCATTCCTGCTGCAGATCGCCGGCCTCTTGATGGCCTGTCACCCGAGGTCGCAGGCCCCCGGTGGTTCCGCAGGACGGTGTACCAGCACGTTCTGGGCGGCCGGCAGTTGCCGGTTGACCGGCGACCGGTGAGCGAATCCCCCGCCGGCCCTCCCTGCAGCCCTTCAACCCGCCACGACCTGGAGTCCTGACCGTGACCATCGAAGCCCAGACTCTGACCCGCGCCGGGATCCAGGAGATCTACGGCATCCAAGTCGGCCTGCTGAACCAGTGGGTCGCCAACCCGGCCTTTCCCGACCACATCGACACGGCCCGGCACCCGGACCAGGGCAGGGCTGCAGCCCACTACCTGTACGACGCGGCCGCCGTTGATGCATTCGTCAAGGACCACGACCGGCTGCAGTGGCTCCGCGCCCATGAAGGCGCAGACGCTGCGGAACAAGAGCTGCGGGCCCGGCTTCCCCGAGGCAATCCTGCCGACCTGCTGACGCGTAAGGAGTTCGGCGAGGTCTTCGGGAACTTCACCAGGGGCAAGCCGCTTGGGGACAGCACCATGCGGTCGTACCTTGCCCGTGAGCAGATCCCTCAGCCCGACCGCCACCCGGACGACGGCCAGGAGCCGCAGGTCTACGAGCCGCACTGGTACCGCGGCACGATCTACCGCTACCTACTCGACCTCCCCGGCCGGGGCGGTCGCGGCAAGGGGCGCACCAGGACGGCGGGTGCGCCCAGTGACCGCAGCTTGGTGGGCACGCTCCCTGCCGGCGATCCTGGCGACCTGCTCACCATCGAGCAGGCCGGCGTCATCGTCGGCAACTTCGCCCGCGGCAAGCCGTACCCGCGAGTCACCATGAATGGCTACAAGACCGCCGGCCGCATCCCTGCGCCGGACCGCATGCCCGGCGACGGCCGGCAACCCGAGGTGAAGGAGCCTCGATACCTGCGCAGCACTGTCCACGCGATGGCCGAAGCACAGAGCCGAGTTGCGCGGGGATAGAGCACACGAACGCAGCGAGCGGCGGTGGCCGGCAGGAGGCTGGACGACGCACGGCCCTGGGTGGACGCACGACTGCCCGACGGCACACGGATGCACGCCGTGCTGCCCCCGGTGGCCGTCGGCTCGACCTGCCTCTCCC
>NZ_JBHUAF010000145.1:0-18976 GCF_042789895.1 Kitasatospora sp. NPDC056783 | reverse complement strand
GGGCCCTCTCCCGGCACCGGGAGAGGGCCCTTTCCCTCTTGTCGGTCGAACGTCCCCTCAAACGTCCGACCGGACATCCGAACGGCCTCGGCACACGTCGGCGCGCCTCAGGCCTCGGACGAACCTCAGGCCGTGGCCGCGGCCGCCCCGCCCTGCCCCGCGGTGACGACGGCCGGCTTGGCGTCCTCCTCGTACAGGTCACCGGACGGGTTGTTGTACGCGGCGACGTCCAGGATCTTCTCCCGGGCGGCGACCACGATCGGCACGACGACCTGGCCGGCGACGTTGGTCGCGGTGCGCATCATGTCCAGGATCGGGTCGATGGCGAGCAGCAGGCCGACGCCCTCCAGCGGCAGGCCCAGGGTGGAGAGGGTCAGCGTCAGCATGATGATCGCGCCGGTGAGGCCCGCGGTGGCGGCCGAGCCGACCACCGAGACGAAGGCGATCAGGATGTAGTCCTTGATCCCCAGCTCGATGTTGAAGACCTGGGCGACGAAGATCGCGGCGACGGCCGGGTAGATCGAGGCGCAGCCGTCCATCTTGGTGGTGGCGCCGAACGGCACGGAGAAGGACGCGTACTCGCTCGGGACGCCGAGGCGCTCGGTGACGCGGCGGGTGACCGGCAGGGTGCCGACCGAGGAGCGGGAGACGAAGGCCAGCTGGATGGCGGGCCAGGCGCCCTTGAAGAAGTGCAGCGGGTTGAGCCCGGCGGCGAAGCGCAGCACCAGCGAGTAGACGACGAACAGCACCAGCGCGCAGCCGAGGTAGATGTCCAGGGTCAGCGTGGCGAAGGGCTTGAGCAGGTCCCAGCCGTACTTGGCGACGGACTTGCCGATCAGGCCGAGGGTGCCGAGCGGGGAGAGCCGGATGACCCACCACAGGGCGGTCTGGGTCAGCTCCAGCACGGACTCGCTGAGCTTGAGGATCGGCTCGGCCTTGGCGCCGAGCTTGATGACCGCCGCGCCGACCACGACCGCCAGGAAGACGATCTGGAGCACGTTCACCTTGGCGAACGAGTCGACGATGTTGGTCGGGAAGATCCCGGTCAGGAAGTCGATCCAGGTGCCCTTGGAGTCGAGCGCCTTGAGGCCCTCGGTCTTCAGGTTGGTGCCCTCGCCCGGGTTGGTCAGCAGGCCCAGGCCGATGCCGATGCCGACCGAGATCAGCGAGGTGATCATGAACCAGAGCAGCGTGCGGGTGGCCAGGCGGGCCGCGTTGGTGACGTTGCGCAGGTTGGCGACGCTCACCACGATCGCGGTGAACACCAGCGGCGGGACGGCGACCTTGAGCAGCTGGACGAAGATCTTGCCGATCGTCTCCAGGGTGGTGGCCAGCCAGGAGATGTCGGCGGCGCGGGCCAGGTAGCCGAGGCCGACGCCGAACACGAGGCCGGCGACGATCTGCACCCAGAAGGGTGTCTTGCGGATGCGGGTGAGCACGGACGGCGACGAGGTCGCCTCGGGCGCTGTGGACATGGGGGAGCTTCTCCGGGGGAGGGCGTTGCTGACGGTGAGGTGTGGAGCGGAGGAGGCGGCACAGCGCGGGGCCGGACGGGAGAGGCCGGCCCCCGGTTAGGGGCGTGCCGCCGCGGTACAGCTCATGGCGCGACAACGGCGCGGGCGGTCCACAGCACCGGTCGGAGCACACGGGCGGGCGGCGCCGGGCAGCGGGCCCGGGCCGTGCGTCCGCAGTGCGTCCGAGGCTGTCATGGCCGATACGTTAGCAGTAAAGGTTTGAGATGTTCAAAGGACTTGTTTGAGGTTACGCAGAGTTCCCACCCTCCCCGGACTCATCACCGGGCATGACTCCGGACACGAACGAAGCTGACACACCATCAGATCGCCATATGAGTCCGATTGACCGCTCAGCAGTTATACGTATAACCTCGGCGACGTCCTCGCCCACGCCTGCCCACCCCGGAGAAGACGCCGATGGGCTACCTCGCCCTGCTCCGCGCCCCGCACGTCACCCGCCTCCTGCTCGGCACCCTGCTCGGCCGCCTGCCCGCCGGCATGACCGCCCTGGTGATCGCCCTCGCCCTGCGCGACGCCGGAGTGCCGTACGGCCGGGTCGGACTGGCCACCTCCGCCTACGCGATCGCCGCCGCCGTCGGCGGGCCGGTGCTCGGACGGATCGTGGACCGCACCGGACAACCGCGCGTCCTGCTCGCCTCCGCCGTGGTCGCCGGCGGCGGGTACGCGCTGCTCGCCCTCGACCCCGGCTCCGCGATCGGCGCGCCGGTCGGCGCCGCGATCGCCGGGCTCGCCATGCCCCCGCTGGAACCCTGCCTGCGCTCGCTCTGGCCGGACGTGGTCGAGGAGGAACAGCTGGACACCGCGTACGCCTTCGACTCCGCCTCCCAGCAGACCCTCTACGTCGCCGGGCCGCTGGCCGTCGCCGCCATCTCCGGACTGTTCAGCCCGGTCGCCGCGCTCTGGGTGGCCGCCGGACTCGGCCTGGCCGGCACACTGATCGTGGCCACCACCGGCCCCGCCCGGACCTGGCGCGCCCCGGTACGGGAGAAGTCCGCCGGACTGCTCGGCCCGCTGCGCTCCCCCGGCCTGGTGCTGCTGCTGGTCGGACTGGGCGGCGCCGGCTGGGCGGTCGGCGCCCAGAACGTGCTGTTCATCGCCTACGCCGAGCGGCACGCCGACGCGCTGCCGGGCGGCGGAGGCGCCCTGCTGGCACTCGCGGCGCTCAGCGGCCTGCTCGGCGCGCTCGCCTACGGCGCGGTCAAGTGGCGGCAGAGCACCGCCACCCGCACCTGGGTGATGGCCCTCGTGATGGCCGCCACCTACCTGCCGCTGGTCACCCTGCCCGGGCCGTACCCGATGGCTGCGCTGGCCTTCCTCTCCGGGATCATGCTGGCCCCGCTGCTGGCGGCGGCGTTCGTGCTGGTCGCCGAACTGGCGCCGACCGGCACCGTCACCGAGGCCTTCGCCTGGCTGGTGACACTGTTCGCCACCGGCAACTCGCTCGGCTACGCCGTCTCCGGCAAGCTCGCCGAGGGCTCGCTGCGCCCGGTGGCGCTGTGCGCGGTGGGCGGGATCGCGCTCGGCGGACTGCTGCTGCTCGGCGCCCGGCGCTGGTTCCACCCGGCACCGGCCACCCCGGCAGCGCAACCCGTCCCGGTGGGCTGACCCACCTCCACGAGCCGTCGGCGGTCAGGGTTGCCGAGTTGACGGTCTTGGTGGCGTTGGGGGTGGTGAAGTCGGGGAACCTGAGGACGACCTTGACGGTCGCGGTGGTCCCCGGGGTGAGGTCGAGGAGCTTGATGTCGGCCGCGTCGATCAGTAACGGAGCGTGATCCATCCGCTCCGATCGCAGCCGCAGCCGCGAACGCCTATGCCGACGCCGGAGTCGGCGCCGTGGAGGAGCGCAGCACCAGCGAGGTCGGCAGCGGCTCGACCGGCGCCACCCGCTCCCCGCGCAGCAGTGCCGCCAGCGCGGCCGCACCCACCCGGCCCAGCTCCTCGCCGGGCAGGTCGACGGTGGTCAGCGGCGGGGCGAGCAACGCGGCCACCGCGACGTTGTCCATGCCGACCACGGACAGGTCCTCCGGCACCCGCAACCCCAGCTCGGCGGCGGCCTGGTAGACCCCGGAGGCGACCACGTCGTCGTCGCAGATCACCGCGCGCGGCCGGTCCGGCCGGTCCAGCAGCCGGCCCGCCACGGCCCGTGCGGCCCGGTGGCCGTCGTTCAGGCTGACGCCCAACTCCACGACGTCCAGGTCGAGTTCGCGGACAGCCTGCTCGAAGGCGGCCTGCCGGACCCGGAAGGTGTACGCGGCATGGCTGGAGCGCAGCCGGCCGATACGGCGGTGGCCGAGCGCGGCCAGGTGCTCGACCGCGGCGCGCATCCCGCCGGCCACGTCGAGCTCCACGGTCGGCCGTGCCCGGTCGGTGCCGGGGTCGGCGTCCAGGAAGACGGCGGGGGTGTCGGCGGGCAGCTCGCCGAGCTGGCTGTCGTCCGGGGAGCAGATCAGCAGGCCGTCGAAGCGGCCGGCGGTGGCGGCCCCGGCGAGGGTGTCACGGCCCCAGCCGGAACTGACCACGACGGACAGGCCGTTGCGGCCGGCCTCCTCGTGGACGCCCTCCAACACCCGGCCGAAGAACGGGCCCTGGAGGTTCGGCACGGCCAGCAGGATCATCCCGCTGCGGCCCAGGCGCAGCTGCCGGCCGGCCGCCTGCGGGCGGTAGCCGAGGCTGTCGGCGGCTTCCCGGACACGCTGCCGGGTGGCCTCGGAGACGCGTCGGCCCGCCTCGGCGCCGGAGAAGACCAGGGAGACGGTGGCCTGGGAGACCCCGGCGAGCCGGGCCACGTCCCGCCCGGTGGGCCGCCGGACGGGAGCCGGCCAGGTGCCGCGCGCCTCCTCGGTGGACGACGGCCCGGACGACGGTCCGGAAGCCGGCCCGGACGACGGCTCGGGCGACGGCTCGCAGGGCGGCTCGGGCGGCACGGAGTCTCGGATGACGGGCACGACGACTGTGCTCGGGGCGGGGCCGGGACCGGGGGTCAGCTCTGACCGGCGGTCGCCGCGCGGGCGGCGTCGTCGGCGGCGTCCTCCTCCGCGTTCTGCGCCGCGATCCGCTCGGCGGTGCGGCTGCGCAGCCCGGCGACCTTACCGCTGACCTGGGCGGACATCGCGTCGCGCTGCTTGCTCAGCAGCGCGTAGCTGAGCGGCGCGGAGGCGACCGCGGCCAACAGGAACAGGAAGATCATGCCGGCCTCGCCGCTCACCGGGATGACCTGGAAGTGTCCGAGCAGCAGGGCCACCAGCAGGCAACCGAGGAAGATGCTGACCCGCATGGAGGTGTAGCGGAGCGTGGCGTGCGACTTCTCCGGGCCGTTGCTGGTCACTGGACACTTCCTTCTTCATGGCGCGGACGAGGGCGGGTCCTCCAGTCAAGCATGCCTGACGGGCGGCGCGGGGCACGGGGCACCCGTCCGGCCCGCGACGACCCGTCCGGCCCGCTCCCCGCTCCCGGAGCCGGCCCGCGCGGGGCGGGAGTCAGCGGAGATCGAGCCACATGGTGATGTCGTCGCGGTCGTCCCCGGGGGCGACCCGGATCGCCGCCGGCACCCGGCCGACCTCGCGGTAGCCGCTGCGGGCGTAGAAGCGCTCCAGGCCCAGCCCGCCGCGCGCGGTGAGCCGCAGCGACTCCAGGCCCCATTCGCGGGCCACCCGCTCGGCCTCGGTGAGGAGTTGCGCGCCGTAGCCGCGGCCCTGGAAGTCCGGGTGCACCATGACCCGCTTGAGCATCCGCCAGTGCTCCATGAGGTCGAAGCGCATCGACTCGAAGAACAACACGCCGACCAGTCGGCCCGTCCCGCTCTCGTGCGCGACCAGCAGCCGGTCCGGGCCGGTCGGCTCGACTCCGGCGAACTGGCGGTCGGCGGTGTTCCAGACCTCCTCCTCGGTGACCGGTGCCACGAAGCCGACCGCCCCGCCGGCGTTCGTGACGTCGGTCCAGAGCCGGACGACGGCCGTCCGCAGGTCCGGGTCGAGCTTCGGGTCCAGGGTGAAGGTGAGGGTCATGGGGCGGAGCCTAGACCTCCGGTACGACAGTCCCACCAGGAGGTCCCGCACGACCCCATTGCCCAGCAACCCCACAACCCGCGGCCCCGCCTCGCCCCTCGCCCGGAGCGTCACGAAAGCGCCGGCACCGCCCCGTCACTGCGATCACCGCGGCCGGTGCGCAGTGCCAGGCAGAGCCCGACCGCGACCATGCACAGCGCTCCGGCGCCGTACCAGGTCAGGTCGTAGTTGCCGAGCGCGTCACGGGCCAGGCCGGCCAGCCCGGCGACGACGGCCGCGCCGATCTGGTGGGCGGCGAGCACCCAGCCGAAGACGATCGGGGCGTCGTCGCCGAAGTGCCGGCGGCACAGCGCGACGGTCGGCGGCACGGTGGCCACCCAGTCCAGGCCGTAGAAGATCACGAAGGCCAGGATCGGCGGCTGGAGCGATCCGGCCAGCAGCTGCGGCAGCAGGAGCAGGGACAGTCCGCGCAGCCCGTAGTAGACGGTCAGCAGCAGCCGGGAGTCGACCCGGTCGGTGAGCCAGCCGCTGAAGACCGTGCCGAGCACGTCGAACACACCGATCAGGGCGAGCAGGCTCGCGGCGGTGGTGACCGGCATGCCGTGGTCGTGCGCGGCCGGGATGAAGTGGGTGCCGACCAGGCCGGCCGTGGTGGCGCCGCAGATCGCGAAGGAGCCGGCCAGCAGCCAGAACGCCCGGCTGCGGGCGGCGTCGCGCAGCACCCGCAGCGAACGGGCCAGGGCGCGGCCACCGGCGGCCGGCGCGGGAGGGGCCTCGGTCGCGCCGTACGGGAGCAGGCCGAGGTCGGCGGGCCGCTCGCGCATCAGCAGCAGGACCGGGACGGCGACGGCGCTGGCGGCGAGCGAGACCACGACCACGGCCGAACGCCAGCCGTGCTGCTCGACCAGCCAGGCGCCGACCGGCAGGAAGACCAGGTTGCCCGCTGCTCCGGCGGCGGTCAGCACCCCGGTGACCAGGCCCTGGCGGGCCTGGAACCAGCGGCCGGTGATGGTGGTGGCGAAGGCGCCGGCCATCGATCCGCTGCCGAGGCCGACCAGCACGCCCCAGCAGAGCACCAGTTGCCAGGGCTCGCGCATCAGCATGGTCAGCCCGGAGCCGACCGAGATGGTCAGCAGGGCGCAGACCACCACCAGCCGGACCCCGAAACGGTCCATCAGGGCGGCGGCGAAGGGTGCGGTGAGGCCGTAGAGGGTCAGGTTGACGGAGGTGGCGCTGGAGATCGTCCCGAGCGACCAGCCGAACTCGTTGTGCAGGGCGTCCATCATCAGGCTCGGCGTGGAGCGGAAGCCGGCCGAGCCGAGCAGGACGAGCAGGGAGACGGCGGCCACCACCCAGGCGTAGTGCACCCGGGGGCGCCGGGCCGGGGCGGGTGGTTCGGTGTGGGAGATGGGGGCGAGGGCGCTGCGTTCGGTCACCCTGACGAGTGTTCCGGGGCACCCGGAAGCTGACGAGTGGCCCGAATGACAGCTTTCGCAAGAATCGGGCCACCCGTCCGCAGTACCCTGGCCCGGGCCGGGCGGCCGTCACCGGGACGGCCGCTCCCACCGGCGCCCGAGGGGGACGGCATGGCACACCTGGTCGCGGTACTCGCCCTGGAGGGCGTGATCGCCTTCGAACTCGGCATCCCCGCCCGCATCTTCGGCGGCGCCAGGGACTCGGCCGGCCGGCCGCTGTACGAGGTGGCCACCTGCACCCTGGACGGCGGGCCGGTCACCACCAGCGCGGACTTCCGGGTGCTGGTCGACCACGGGCCCGAACTGCTGGAGCGGGCCGACACGGTGCTGATCCCGGCCTCCGCCGACTCCAGCCCGGCCGTCGCCGACGCCTGTTTCACCCCGGCGCTGGCCGCCGCACTGAGCCGGATCCGGCCCGGCACCCGGCTGATGTCGATCTGCACCGGCTCCTTCATCCTGGCCGCCGCCGGCCTGCTGGACGGCCGCCCGGCCACCACCCACTGGCGCTACACCGAGCGCTTCGCCCAGCTGTTCCCCCGGGTGCTACTGGACCCGGACGTGCTCTACACCGACGACGGCGACGTCCTCACCTCCGGCGGGGTGGCCGCCGGGGTGGACCTGTGCCTGCACGTGGTGCGCCGTGACCACGGCAGCGCGGTGGCCAACACGGTGGCCCGCAACTGCCTGGTGCCACCGTGGCGCGAGGGCGGCCAGAAGCAGTACGTGGAGGCCCCGAGCCCGGCGGAATCCGGCGTCGGCGGCACCGCCGAGGTGCGCGCCTGGGCGCTGGAGCACCTGGACGGGCCGCTGGCACTGCGGCAGCTCGCCGACCGGGCGGGGATGAGCGTACGGACCTTCACCCGGCGCTTCCGCGAGGAGACCGGCGCCAGCCCCGGGCAGTGGATCACCACCCAGCGCACCGAGCGGGCCCGGCAGTTGCTGGAGCGGACCGATCTGACCATCGACCAGGTCGCCCGGGAGTCCGGTTTCGGCACCGCGGCCTCGCTGAGGCTGCGACTGCGCGGCCGGCTGGACGTCGCGCCCAGCGCCTACCGGCGCACCTTCCGTTCCGTCACCGAGAGCCGGTGAAACCGCGAAACCCGCGAAACCCGAGAACCCGCGAAACCCCGATCCGCCGGTGGCCGAAACCCGTCGTCTCCCGGCGTCGCATTGGATGGCGGCAGGCCGTGCGCACCCCGAGCGCACCACGGCAAGCCGCCATCCAACCGCGGCGCGCGAGCCCTGAACCCGCGCCGCGCCCTCCGCACTCGCCGAGGAGCGGGCCTCGACCGGCCGCCGACGGCCCCCCTCGCTGGCACGAATTCCCTGGACAGCAACACCGCGGCGGTGGACGGACGTCCCCTCGGCGTCCCCTCGCGACGGAGCGCCGCACCCAAGCGTGATCAGTCGGATACGTCACGTCAATGGGTAGTCCGAAATTCGGAATGGTTGCGTCACCTTTCGGCCGGTGATCAGAGCCCGTGATCAGAGCCCGTGATCGGCGCCGCCCGAAGGCCGCTCCACGGCCGCCCCAGAGCTGCCCAACAGCCGCCCCACGGCCGCCGCGAAAGCCGCTATTGCGCCAAAGCCGCCCAGTCCACATCGGCCAGCGGATCGGCCGGGCGGGCATCGCCACCGATCTCGCACCAGACCCGTTTGCCGTCGCCCTCCGGGTACCAGCCCCAGCGTTCGCAGAGCAGCTCGACCAGCTCCAGGCCCCGCCCGTTGGTCGCGTCCTCGTCCGCTCCCGCGTGCCGCGGGGCCGGGGCGGCCCGGCTCGCGTCGGCGACCTCGACCCTCAGCAGCGGGGCGGGCGGACCGCCGCCCGCCGGACCGCCGCCCCCTCCCGGTCCGTCGGCCACCGGCAGGCAGAGCCGCAGCACGGCCGGACAACCGGTGTGCACCACGGCGTTGGTCACCAGCTCCGAGACCACCAGCACCACCGTCTCGGCCATCGGCGCGTCCGGGTCCACCCCGTGGTTCAGCAGCCGCGAGCGCACCCACCGGCGGGCCCGGCCGACCTCGGCGGGGTCAGCCTGCACCGCCAGCTGTACCTGAAGAACCTGCACCGCTCCACCACCCGCACTCGCAGTTCGGCCTGAGTCCCGGTCGGGCCGGCTCAGCCGGCCGGCGGACCCTCGCGCGTCGCCCGGCGCCACCCGGGCCGTCCGTCGCCCGCGCCCACTCGGCCGCGCCGTCTCGTCGGTCGGGCACCGGCCGCGACACGAATACGCCTCAGGATGGGCGGGGCGGCGGACCACAGCAAGCGCTTCGGGCATATTCCGGCGATCGGGGGACAGCGCAGTGCATACTGTCCCGCTCACTCGGGCGAGCCTCGTACCGGCGCTCGGCCGACCCGGGCCGGCCTGCCGGTCCGCAGTCGGGAACCTACCGTCAGGCGCCCCCGGTGCCCCGCCCGCCACTCGCGGACCACCCGTGCGACATGTGTCCGACGGCCCTCGTGCGGCGGCACCGGCGAACCGTCCCGCCGAGCGGCCGTCGCACCGACCGGCCGTCCCGCCGTCCGACGATCCGATCCCGGGCGCCCGCGCAGGCCGTCCCGTACCGGTGGGGACGACGATCCGCGCCGGACGGTTCCGCTCTTGCCGCAATCGCCCCCGGCGCCGCCCGGCCGCAAGATACCGTTGGGTACGCCAGCGAACCCGGGCAGAAGGGTGGTTCCCGATGGCCACCCCGGAGCAGAACCCGTGCTGGGACGAGCAGTTGCAGCGCCGCCTCGCCCGCGGCGAGGAGACGGCGCTCGGCGAACTCTACGACCGGCTCGCGCCGATGGTGCACGGCCTGGCCGGTCGAATACTGGCCGACCAGGCGGCCGCCGGCCAGCTCACTCGGGAGGTCTTCGCCCATGTCTGGGAGCACCCGGAGGAGTTCGACCCCGCCCGGGGCACGCTGCGCTCCTGGCTGGGCGCGCTGACCCACCGCCGCGCGGTCGAGCGGCTGCGGGCGCGGCGCGCCGCCGAACACGGGCCGGACGGCGACAGCGGGCCCGCCGAGGCGGAGATCCGCGCCGTGGCCACCGCCGCGCGGATGCGGTTCGTGGTCGACTCCCTGCCCCAACCCCTGCGTGAGACCATCGCCGTGACCTACTACGACGGCCGCACCTACCCGGAGACGGCCCGGCTGCTCGGCATCGACGAGCAGGCCGCCAAGCAGCGGATGCGGCTGGGTCTGGAGCTGCTGGCCACCGAACTGGCCGAGGAGCGCGCCCGCCAGGACGACGGAACCGGGCACGGGTCCGCGTCCGGGGACGGGTCCTGGAACGGAACCCGGGACGGCGCCGGGAACGGGAGGAGCGGGGAGACGTGAGCAGCACCGAGGAGCGGCACGACGCCCTGCGCTCACTGCTCGGCGCCTGGGCCCTCGGCGCCTGCCCGCCCGGCGAGGCCGCCGAGTTGGAGCAGCACCTGCGCGAGTGCCGGGAGTGCGCCGAGGAGGGGGCCCGGCTGCGCGAGGCGGCCGGCTGGCTCTCCCACGACGAGCCGCTGGACCAGCCCTGCTCGCTGCGCCGGCAGGTGCTCGACTGGTGCCTGACCCGCCGGCCCGCCGAACTGCCCGTCCCCGCCTGGGGCATGCCGTACACGGCGGAGACCGCCAAGCTCGACGCGCTGCTGCGCGACCTCGGGCCGGAGGAGTGGCAGGAGGTGGTCGAACTGCCGTGGCACGGCGGCACCGCGTGGCTGCGCCCGGCCGAGGTGCTCGGCCGGCTGACGGCCGTGGACGGCTTCCTGGCACTCGCCCTCGGCCTGCCCGATCCGGTGCCGGCCGCTCCTGGCCTGCCCGCCGCACCGGCCGCGCGGCGGGTGCCGCCGCAGGAGCCGGCCGCCAGGCCGGCCGTGCCGCGCGTCCCGCCGCAGGGCGGTCCGTACACCGCGATCACCACGCGCACCGCCCGGCTGCTCGCCGACCAGGACGGACTGCCACCGCAGTCGGTGCGCTCCCGCTGGCGGCAGCAGGCCCACGACCTGGTGCGCGGCGCCGCGCTGGTCCCGCAGGGGAACACCCCGGTGGACTACGGCTTCACGGTGCTGCCGCTGCGCGACGCCTTCGTGGACCGCGCCTTCGAGTGCTTCGTGCACGGCGAGGACGTGGCCCGGGCGGTCGCCTACCCGTACGATCCGCCGGCGACCCAGCACCTGCGGCAGATGGTGGAGTTGGTGGTCCGGCTGCTCCCCCGGGCGCTGGCCGGGCAGCGCGCGGTCCGCCCCGAGCACGCCGGGGCACCGGGTGCGCCGGAAGGCGGGGTCCGGACCGCCCGGCGGGTGCGGCTGGTGGTCGACGGCCCGGCGGGCGGCGAGTGGCTGATCACCCTGGACGAGGGTGAGGGCGGCGGCGCCGATCCGGTGGCCTCGATGGTGCTGGACGGCCTGGAGCTGTGCCAGCTGGCCGCCGCGCACCGCGACCCGGACCGGCTGCCGGTCGGCGAGCACGGCGACCGGGCCGCGGTCCGCGAGGTGCTGCACGCGCTCCCGCTGCTCTCCCGGCCGTAAGGCCGAACGACCACCGGGCCGTGCGACCACCAAACCGTACGACCACCGGCCTGGAAATCCGGAGGGCCGAACCCCGGAAGCCCCGCGGCCTCAGGCGAAGACGACCGTCCGGGTCCCGTCCAGCAGCACCCGGTGCTCGCTGTGCCACTTCACCGCGCGGGCCAGCGCCTGGCACTCGACGTCCCGGCCGAGCGCGACCAGCTGGTCCGGGCTGACGTCGTGGGTGACCCGGGCCACCTCCTGCTCGATGATCGGGCCCTCGTCCAGGTCCGCGGTGACGTAGTGCGCGGTGGCGCCGATCAGCTTCACGCCGCGCGCGTGCGCCTGGTGGTACGGCTTGGCGCCCTTGAAGCTCGGCAGGAAGGAGTGGTGGATGTTGATCACGCGGCCGGACAGCTCGACGCACAGCCGGTCGGAGAGCACCTGCATGTAGCGGGCCAGCACGACCAGCTCGACCTCCTCCGCGGCGACCAGGTCGAGCAGCCGCCGCTCGGCCTCGTCCTTGGTGTCCTTGGTCACCGGGATGTGGTGGAACGGGACGCCGTAGCTCTCGGTCAGGTCCTGGAGGTCGGTGTGGTTGGAGACCACCGCGGCGATCTCCACCGGCAGCGCGCCGATCCGGGTGCGGTACAGCAGGTCGTTCAGGCAGTGCCCGAACTTGCTGACCATGAGGACGATCCGCATCCGCTGCTCGGTCGGGTGGATCTGCCAGTCCATCCCGAAGGAGGCGCCGATCGCGGCGAAGCTGGCCCGCAGCTTGTCGGCGGTGACCGGCTCGGGGGCGGAGAAGTGCACCCGCATGAAGAAGAGTCCGCTGTCCCCGTCCCCGAACTGCTGGCTGTCGATGATGTTGCAGCCGGTCATGAAGAGGTAACTGGAGACAGCGTGGACGATGCCCTGCTTGTCGGGGCAGGACAGCGTGAGGACGTACTGGGCGCCGGCCGGCTGCTGTTCCACTGGGGGTATCCCGTTCTGAGGTCGTGACGTGGGCGGACGGTCCAGCGTGTCACATCCCGGACATCCTCCGCCCCGCTGACCGTACTGCGGGACGGAGGGTGTCCGGCCGGTCATGCCTGGGTGAGGATGCGCAGCACGTCCAGCGACTTGGGTGCCGCGTCCGGGTCCTCCCCGTCGCCCGCGGCCAGCGCGACGTGCGCCTCGCGGGCGGCCCGGACGGTCTCCGGCCAGCCGGGGTGGCCGAGGTAGGCGGAGGCCGGGGCGTCCGCGCCGACCTCGTGCAGCATCTGCACGGCCCGCAGCACCGCGACGTCCACCAGCGTGGCCTCGGCGGAGTCGCGGAAGATCGTGCCGACGTACTTCTCGGCCGACCAGTGGTCCAGCCAGGTGTCCTCGACCAGTCGGTAGACTGCGTCGGTCACGTCCCCGTAGCCCTCCCGGCCGATCAGCCAGGTCTCCTGCTGGAAACCGGGGTCGGACAGCATGTGCAGCGCCGAGCGCAGTCGGGCTCGCCAGCGCCACCAGGGCAGGTCGTTGAGCGGCATGCCGCCCATCGTGCTGGAGCGGTGGCCCGGACGGGAGGCGTTTCGCGCGGACCGGTGCGAAGAATCTGTGCTGGCGGACATGGTGAACGATCGTACGTTCCCCGTCTGTTCGCGCTCCACTCCCGATCTACACGCGTACCGCCCCGGATTTCGGCCTCCGTTCGTCGCCCGTTCGCACTTCGGCCCTCTCTGCTTGCGGCGCCGGGGCTTGGCTTGCTCCGGTGCGCCGGAGGGCGCCCCAGAGAGGGAAGACCGATGACCAGCCGAAGGGACTCGTTCCAGGACGCCCGTCCCCCGATCGTGCGACGCCGCCGCCGTCGCCCGATCGCAGCCGCCGCGACCACCGCGGTCCTGCTCCCCACCCTCTTCTCGGCCTCCGCGTGCGGCGGATCGGCCGATGCTTCGACCAGCGGCACCGAACTGACCGTGATGACCTGGGCCCCGTCCGGCACCGGCTCGGCCGACCGCCCGGGCATGACGGCGCTCGCCTCCGCCATCGGCCAGGACGTCAACGGCAACGGCGGACTGAACGGCCACCGGCTGCGAGTGATCACCTGCAACGAGCACAACACCGCGGACGGTGCCCGCGCCTGTGCCCAGCAGGCGGTCGACGCCAAGGTGACCGCGGTGATCGGCTCCTACAGCCAGTGGGGCGAGGCGTTCATGCCGGTGCTGGAGCGCGCCGGCATCCCGCTGATCGGCGGCTACGGGCTCTCCCAGCCGGAGTTCGCCAGCCCGCTGTCCTACCCGGTGGACGGCGGCCTGCCGGCGCTGGTCGCGGGCAACGGCCGCCAGCTGGTGGACGCCGGCTGCAAGACCGTCGCCCTGGTCCGCCCGGACACCCCGGCCGGCGACAACCTGCTCGGCTACCTGGGCACCGCGCTGCGGCCCGCCGGGGTCAAGCTGACGGACATCAAGGCGCCCGAGCAGTCCTCCGACTACTCCCCGGTGGCCCGCAAGGCGATCGGCAAGGACGAGCCGGGCAACTGCATCACCAGCGCCCTGGCCTCCGAGCCGACCGGCAACCTGCTGGACTCCTACCGGCGGCTGGCCCCGAAGAACACCCGGATCGCCTCGGTGATCGGCAGCGTCCAGCAGTCGGTGGTGGACTCCACCGGCGGCGACTCCGGCCCGTTGAACGGCGCCTACGTCACCAGCTGGTACCCGCCGGAGTCGGCGAAGATCTGGGACGGGCTGCGCGCGGTGGTGCGCACCGACACCACCGGCGGGCACACCATCGACGTCTCCGACCCGGGCGTGGGGACGACCTGGGTCGCGTACGAGGTGTTCCGGACGGTGGTGCAGAAGCTGACGGAGCGCGGCAAGCCGGTCACGCCGAACACGGTCTCCTCGCTGCTGGACAGCGGCGAGGGCATCGACACCGGGATCACCCCGACGCTGAACTGGGGCACCACCAACATGCTGCCGAGCAGCGGCTCGCCCCGGCTGGTGAACACCTGGGTCACCTACCAGGTGGTCAAGAACGGCCGGATGACCTTGCAGCAGCCCGGCTTCGTGGACGTCCGCTGGGTGCTCACCGGGGGCCGCCCACCGGCCTGACGCGAACCCGCCCGGGTCAAGGGGGGCGGGCCCGGTGGCCCGTCCCCTCGTCGCTCACAGGTCGCCGTCGCTCCGGCTGGGCAGCCCGCTCTGGGTGGCGATCGCGTTCCAGAGCGTGGCGGCCTGCTTCTTCGCGGTGGTCGCGGTGCCGCTGGCCTGCACGGCGTTCTTGTAGTGCTGGTTGTCCTGCTTCTTCGCGTCGCAGGAGCCCTGGGCGTCCTGCGCCCAGGCCGCGTACTCGTCGTCGGCCTGGGCCGAGGCCGTCCAGGCCGCGTTGAGCTGCTCGACCAGCTGCTGGCCGCCGGACAGCTTGTCCGTCTTCAGCTGGCCCAGCTTGCTCTGGAGCTCGCGGCGCTTGCCGGCCGCGGCGGTCAGCGCCTGCTGGGACTCGGGCAGCTTGTCGCACTTCTGCACCGAGGCGACCGCGGAGACCACCGAGCTGCGGCTGTCGCTCGCGGTGCCCAGCAGGTCGGACAGCGGCTGCGCCTGGGCCTTGACGTCCGGGTCGACGGCCGCGCCCGAACCGCTCGCGCTCGCCGTGCCGGAAGTGCCGGGAGTACCGGTGGCGCCGGTGGGGGCGGAGCTCACGGCGGCCACCGGGGTGGTCTTGTTGCCGCCCTTGGGATCGTCCCCACCGGTCAGCAGGACGGCGGCCACGATGCCGGCCACCGCGAAGCCCGCCACCACACCGCCGATGATCAGCTTGTTGGAGCGGCGTTCGCCCTGACCCGGGCCGCCCGCCTGGGTCGTGTCGAAACCCCGGCCGATGCTCTGGCCGTAGTCCTGCCCCGGGCCGGCGCCCGGCCCGTAGCCCTGGCCGTGGTCCTGCCCATAGCCCTGGTCCTGCCCGTAGCCCTGGCCGTAGTCCGGCGCCGGGTAGGCCGGCTGCGGCTGCGCGGCCGGCGGATAGGCCTGGTAGCCGGGCGCGGGCTGCGCCTGCGGGTAACCGGGCTGGGCCTGCTGCGCGGCCGGGTAGCCCGCCGCCTGCGGATCGCCGACCGGGTACGGCGGCAGGTGCTGGGTCTCCGGGGCCGGATCGTGCTGCGGGACGCCGTACCCGGGCTGGGGCGCGCCCCACGGGGCCTGCTGTACGGGCATCGCCTGGGTCGGCAGCGCGTGCGCGCCCTCACCGAGGTACTCCGGCTGCCCGGACGGCTGGCCCACCGGCGGCACGGCCGAGTGGCCCTGCGGCTGCCCGGACGGCTGCCCCTGGGGGTGGCCGGGCTCGGGGCGGAACAGGTCGTCCAGGTTGAAGTCACCGGAGTTCGGGTACGAGCGGCGCTGACTCAACGCGATTCCTCACCTGTGCAGGACCGCGCACTGACGGCGGACCACATCTCGTCGGTTCTTGGGAGCATCACAGTTCCTTGGACGTCGCGCCCACGCTACCGGTTCGCCTCACCGGGTGACCACGCGGGCGGGACAACCGTCACGCTCCCTGCACAGACGGTCCGCGGCCGCCACCGGCCCCGACCGCCGCGGGTCCGACCGCCGCCGCGGCCCGGACCACCTGGGGCCCGGGCCGCTCCGCTCAGGCCGCCTCGGCGTCCGCCCGGGCGTGGAACTCCCGGACCACCCGCTGCTCCCGGTACGGCTCCAGCCGGCGCCGGAACTCGTCCAGGTACTCCACGCCCCGGTTGGAGCGCAGACCGCTCAGCAGCCGGACCGCCTGGGTGCCCGTCTCGCAGGCGCGTTCCAGGTCCCGCTGCTGGAGCTGGGCGGTGGCCAGCAGGACGAGGTCCACCGCTCGGCGCCGCACCCTGGTCGGCGGGTGCAGGTCGAGCGCCCGGCGCGCGTAGTGCTCGGCCTGGCCGGCCTGCTCCAGGTCCCGGTGGCAGTGGGCCAGTTCGTCCGCGAGGTAGGCGTCGTCGAAGTGGGCGATCCAGTCCGGGTCGTCCTCCGGGCGGCGCTTCTCCATCATCGCCAGCGCCCTGGCCGACACCGCCTCGCAGGAGCGGGCGTCACCGAGCAGGGCGTGGCCGCGGGCCTCGGCGGCGTAGAACATCGCCATCGCCGTCGGAGTGGCCACCGACCGGGCGCCCTCCTGTGCGGCGCGGGCGAGTTGGGCGATCTCCCGGGGGTTGCCGAGGGTGGCCGCCAGGTGGCTCATCGAGGCGGCCAGCACGTACCCGCCGTAGCCGCGGTCGTCGGCGGCCTGGGCGAGCCGCAGCGCCTGGATGTAGTAGCGCTGGGCGAGCCCCGGCTGCCCGGTGTCCACCGCCATGTAGCCGGCCAGTTCCGTCAACCTGGCCACCGCGGCGAAGAGTTGGCGCCCGGTCTCCTCCCGGTAAGCGCCGCCGAGCAGGCCGGAGACCACCGAGTTGAGGTAGTGCACCACCACCGGGCGCACATGGCCGCTGCCGAAGCGGTGGTCCAGGTCGACCAGCATCACGGTGGTCGCCTTGATCGCGGCCACGTCGGTCGGACCGACCCGGGGGCCACCGGCCCGCGCCACCACCGGGTCCGGCGGGGTGATCAGCCAGTCCCGGCTGGGCTCCACCAGGGCGGAGGCGGCGACCGTCGCCCCGGTCAGGAAGTCCCGCCGGCCGACGTCGCTGCGCCACAGCTCGCAGACCTGCTCCAGCGCGGCACCGATGGTCGGCGCGAACTGGAGCCCGATGCCGGAGCTCAGGTTCTTGCCGTCCGCCATGCCGATCTCCTCGACCGACACGCTGCGGCCGAGCTTGCGGCCCAGGGCCTCGGCGATCACGGCCGGTGCCTGCCCGCGCGGCTGCTGCCCGCGCAGCCAGCGGGCGACGGAGGTCTTGTCGTACCGAAGGTCGAGCCCGTGCTCGGCCCCGCAGAGGTTGACCCTGCGGGCCAGGCCGGCGTTGGAGCAACTGGCCTCCTGGATCAGTTGCTGCAGACGCTCGTTGGGCTGTCGTGCGACGAGTGGTCTCGCGGCCATTGGGCTTCGCCTCCCCACACCCTCCGGTCCCGGCCGGCGGGCGACGATTCTGCTGATCTGTTGCCGACTGTCCGACCATCAAAGGAATCTGACACAAGGTTAGCGATCAGCAACGCCAGCGGGATACCCACGGTGACGAACCGCACCCCCCTTGCGCCCCGGGAAATGCTCCCGTGCGCCCCCACTGCGCCTGCCCTCGGGCCCTTCAACTCGGTCGACTAACCGGAACGGGTGACATCACCGGGATGCACCCAACCGGGCGCCCCCGGGCCGTAACCAGCCTCACACACGGTAGTTGAGCACCCCGTGGAAGACATCCGCGATGTTTCGGGCCAGGGCGAGAAGGCCGCTCCGCCCGCACTGCTCACCGAAGCCGCCGGCTACGCCGAGAACCGGCACTGGGAGGTGGCCCCCGGCGCCTGGCTGGTCGACGACGCCGGAGCCGTCCGCTGCTCCTGCGACGACCCGCACTGCCCCCTGCCGGGGGCCCATCCGCTGGACGCGGACTGGACGCGCAGGGCGAGCGCCGGGCCCGGGGCGGTGCGGAGCTGGTGGGCCGAGCGGCCGCGGGCGTCGATCCTGCTGCCCACCGGGCGCTCGTTCGACGTCCTGGACGTCCCGGAGACGGCCGGCTGCCTGGCACTCGCCCGGATGGAGCGGATGGACCTCCAGCTCGGCCCGGTGGCGGTCCAGCCCGCCGCGCCCGGACGGGTCGGACGGCGGCTGCACTTCCTGGTGCTGCCCGGCGCCGCGGCCCGGCTCCCGGAGATGCTGCGCCGGCTCGGCCGCCCGCCCGGCCGGCTGGACCTGGTGGCCCGCGGCGAGGGCGACTGGACGGTCGCGCCGCCCTCCCGGATCGGCTCCCTGGGGTACGCCCAGTGGGCCCGCACCCCCACCGCGCTCAACCGCTGGCTGCCGGACGCCGCCGAGCTGATCGGCCCGCTGGTCTACGCCTGCGCCCGCGAGGCGCCCCCGCGCTGGGCGACCCGGGCCGCCGAGGCCGCCCACCCGGCCCCGGTGGGCTGACCCGGGCCGGCTCCGGCACACTCCGGTCGACTCCGGTCGACTCCGGTCGACTTCGGCCCGCTCCGGCCCGGCTCCGGCCGGTCGGAGCCGGGCCCCACGAACGGCCGCCCTCCGCCGATCGGGTGAGGGCGTGCACCGCGCGACACCACGCGCCCGAGTGACGGGCCTTGTCTCCCACCGGAGACGGGGCCCGTCATACGCGTGTCCGGATAAGGCTTCCGTGTACCCGCTGGTCAGGCGTGAAAGCCCCTCGTACGAGTGACGGCACTCAAGGATTGCCATGATCGGCCGAGGGGAGGAATTGCGGTGTGTGGGGACGCCGGAAGGGGCGCTCGGACGGGGAAGCCGGGCGGCGGCGGTGGAGGGGAAGCGGGAGGGGCGGAGGGCCGGGAGAGGCGGAGGTCAGACGGGCCACCGGCTGTTCGCCCGGTGGCGCGACAGGATCGTGGCGATGGCGA
>NZ_JBHUAF010000144.1:0-19103 GCF_042789895.1 Kitasatospora sp. NPDC056783 | reverse complement strand
TGCCCGGCATGCGGATGTCCATCAGGACGACATCGGGGCGCAGATCGGCGGTGAGCCGGACGGCCTCGCCGCCGTGGGCGGCTTCGCCGACCACCTCGGTGTCGGGCTGGCTCTCCAGCAGCATCCGGAAGCCGTAGCGCTGCAGGGGCTGGTCGTCCACGATGAGGACGGTGGTCACGTCGGGCCGCCTGTCGGGTCTGGGGTGAGGGCCTGGTCGGGGGTGGGGGCCGGACCGGGGGCCGCCGCCCGGCCGGCGCCGGATGCGTGGCCGGGAGTCGGTGCGTGGCTCGGGGTGGGTGGGTGGCTCGGGGTGAGGTGCAGCACCGCCTCCACGGCCCATCCTGCACCCGGGACGGGACCCGCCGTGACGGTGCCCCCGTAGAGGGCCGCGCGTTCACGCATCCCCGCCAGCCCGTGGCCGTACCCCTCGGTGCGCCCGTGCCAGCGGGAGCCGACGGGCGGGCCGGTGTCCTGGACGCGCACCCGCAGCCGGTCGGGGCCCGCGCTCAGGGTGACGTGGGCGCGGGTCTCGGTGCCGGCGTGCTTGAGGGTGTTGGTGAGCGCCTCCTGGACGATCCGGTAGGCCATCAGCTGGACGCCGCGGTCCAGCCGGTCCAGGGCGCCGGCGGCCGTGTAGACCACCTGGGGGCCGGCGGCGCGAAACCGGGCGCACAACCCGTCCAGGTCGGAGATGCCGGGCTGGGGGTTGTACTCGGCGCCCTGGTCGCCCTGGTCGCGCAGCACGCCGAGCATCCGCCGCAGTTCGCCGAGCGCCTGCCGGCTGGTGTCGCCGATCAGCAGCAGGGCCTCCCGGCCGCGCTCGGGGGTGGCCTGCGCCGCGTAGGCGCCGCCGTCGGCCAGGGTGACGATGACGGACAGATTGTGGCCGATGATGTCGTGCATCTCCCGGGCCACCCGGGCCCGCTCGCCGGCCGCGGCCAGCCGGCTGCGCTGGTCCCGCTCGATCTCCAGCCGGGCGGCCCGCTCCCGCAGCCCGGCGAGCTGGGCGCGCCGCACGCGCACCGCGATGCCCAGGGCCACGGCCGCCGTCGCGGCGCTGAGCAGGAAGAACAGCGCGTCGCCGACCGGCAGCCGGTGGCCGGAAACGGCCACCGCGACCAGCGACACGGCCACCACCATGGCCGCGCAGGACCACGCCAGGTGCCGCAGCCTGCCGTGCAGCGCCAGGCTGTAGAGGGCGACCAGCAGGGCCGCGTCGGCGCGCAGCCCGATGTGCAGCGACCACTGGAGGACGAACACCGCCATGATCGCGGCGAAGGCGGCGGTGGGCCGCCGACGGCGCCACAGCAGCGGCAGCACCAGGCCGGTCTGCAGGGCCAGGATCTGCGGCAGCGGCGGCCGGACGAGCTCGATCCGGTGGTCGCGCGCGCCGCCCTCGACGTGGCCGTGGAGGAGGTCGGGCACGCAGAACAGCAGGACGACGATGGCCAGCAGGGCGGCGTCGAGCCCCCAGGGGTGGTCGCGGTCCGCCTGCCGCAGCCGCTGGCCGAGCCGGGCCATGCGGGCGAACAGTGGGTGGCCGGACAGCGCGTCGTCGGCCGGGGTGTCGGCCGGGGTGTCGGCGACCGGAGTGCCCACCGGCATGCCCACCGGCGCGTAGGCGTCCGCGTACGGACCCGTCGGGTTCGTGGCGGCGGCGTACTCGCTCATCGGTGGCACCTCCCTGGCCGGCCGGGCCGTCGTGGGCGTGGGCGCGGCGCCGGTGGCCCGGCGCCGCGGTGGACGGTCTCGCCGTCGAGTCTCTCAGGCGTCGGTGCGCACCAGCCGCACGGCCGCCGCGCCGAGGGCGAGGACCGTCCAGCCGAGGAAGACCACCAGACCGGCCGTCGGCGAGAGCGCGGTCGAGTCGTGCTGAAGGGCGAACATCGCCTCGCCCGCGTGGCTGGGCAGGTACGGGCTGATGTGGTCCTGCCAGGAGCTGGGCAGCAGCGACGTCAGCCCGGGGACCAGCATCAGCGTGGCCACCAGCACCGCGATGCCGCCGGCCACCGAGCGCAGCAGCGCCCCGAGTGCCACACCGATCACGCCGACCAGCGCCAGGTAGAGCCCGGCGCCCAGCAGGCCCCGCACCACCCCGGCGTCGGAGAGCGTCATCGCCGCCCGGGTACCGGAGAGGACACCGCTGTCGGCGACGAAGACGACGAACGCGCCGGCGGTGCCGAGCACCAGCGCGATCAGCCCGTACACGGCGGCCTTGGACCAGAGCACCGGCAGCCGGCGCGGCACGGCGGCCAGGGTGGAGCGGATCATGCCCGTCGAGTACTCCCCGGCGGCGACCAGCACGCCGAGGACGCCGAGGGCCAGCTGGGCGAAGTTGGTGCCGAACAGCGACAGGCTCAGCGTGCTCGCGTTCGCGAAGTCCCGGTCCATCGGGCGGCCGGACGTCATCCGCGACTTGAACTGGTACGCGGCGATCAGGCCGAAACCGACCAGGAACAGCAGGGACAGCCCCAGGGTGATCCAGGTCGAGCGCAGCGACCACAGCTTCGCCCATTCGGAGCGCAGCACCCGCGCCGCCGTCACCTTGTAGGCGGGACGTGCGGGGCGCGGCTCGACGGGCGCGGACGGCTGGCTCGGTGCGATGGTGCTCATGCCACGCTCCTCGGGGATTCCGCGGCGGTGCCGACGGTGGTGGTGCCGTGGTACTCGACGGCGTCTCGGGTCAGGTCCATGAACGCCTCCTCCAGGGAGACCGTCCGGGGGGTGAGCTCGAAGAGGGCGATGCCCTGCTCGGCGGCCGTCAGACCGATCTCGCGGGCCGTGCGCCCGGTGACCAGCAGTTCCTCCGAGCCGGCCCGGCCGGTGATCTCCACGCCGGGACCGGCCAGAGCGGTGCGCAGCCGGGCCGGATCGGCGCTGACCACCTTGACCACGTCGCCGCCGGCCTCGCGGACCAGGTCCTGCACGGTGGTGTCGGCCAGCAGCCGGCCCCGCCCGACGATGATCAGGTGGTCGGCGACCAGCGCCATCTCGCTCATCAGGTGCGAGGAGACGAAGACGGTGCGGCCCTCGGCGGCCAGCGAGGTGAGCAGGTTGCGGATCCACAGGACGCCCTCGGGGTCGAGGCCGTTGACCGGCTCGTCCAGCATCACCGTGGCCGGATCCCCCAGCAGGGCGGAGGCGATGCCGAGCCGCTGGCCCATGCCGAGCGAGAACGCCCCGGCGCGCTTGCGGGCCACCGAGGACAGCCCGGTCAGCTCGATGACCTCCTCGACCCGGCGGCGCGGGATGCCGTGGGTGTGGGCCTGGGCCATCAGGTGGTGGAAGGCCGAGCGGCCCGGGTGGACCGACTTGGCCTCCAGCAGCGCGCCGACCTCCTGGAGCGGCGCCGTGTGCTCGGCGTAGCGGCGGCCGTTCACCCGCACGGACCCGCCGGTGGGCGCGTCCAGCCCGACGATCATCCGCATCGTGGTGGACTTGCCCGCGCCGTTCGGCCCGAGGAAGCCCGTCACCGTCCCCGGCCGGACCGTGAAGTCCAGCCGGTCCACGGCGGTCTTCTCCCCGTACCGCTTCGTCAGCTGGTGCGCCTCGATCATCGCTCACCCCAGTGCTCCGGGGCCGGTCCGTCCGGCCGCCGTCGACCTCCACGCTAAGTGCGGAGACGGCTCCGATCCGTGGTACCGGGGGCCGATCATCGGCGCGCCCGTAGTACCGCGGTACCACCCCGGCACCCCACCCCGGCGGGTCGGCGTGCCTCCCGGCCGACAGGCGGCGGGGCCGGAGGCCGCCGATACTGGGGCCTGTCGTCGGCCCGCGCACGGGTGCGGCGGCGGGCCGCAGGGCCGCGATCCCCGGGAGGAAGCATGGACTACGGTCTCGGCGTACGACTCGACCGGCCGTTCGCCCAGGCGGTGGAGGCGGTCACCGCCGCGCTCAAGGAGCAGGGCTTCGGCGTGCTGACCACCATCGACGTCCGGGCGACCCTGCGCGAGAAGATCGGCGCGGAGGTCGAGGACTACCTGATCCTCGGCGCCTGCAACCCGGCCCTCGCCCACCGCGCGCTCCAGGCCGACCGCCGCATCGGGCTGCTGCTGCCCTGCAACGTGGTGGTCCGGGCGGACGGCGACGGCACGGTGGTGGAGGCCGTCGACCCGCAGACGATGGTCACCCTGGCCGGCCCCGGCGGCGGGCTGGGCGAGGTCGCGGACGAGGCGGCCCGGCGGCTGAACGCCGCCCTGAACGAGCTGCGTGGATGAGGAGTCGGCCATGACCGGACCCGTCGTCGTCGGATTCGACGGCTCACCCGAGAGCGTCACCGCCACCGAGTGGGCGGTCCGGGAGGCGCAGCGCCGCGACTGCCCGCTCGACCTCCTCCAGGCCTGGCCGTGGCCGCACCGGGACGTGGTCGGCAGCGAGGAGACGTACCGGCAGGCCCTGGACCGGCTGGAACTCCGGGCGGCGGAGTTGCGCGCCGCCGCCGGGGACGGCCCGGTCACCTCGGCGATCGTCCCGACCGACCCGGCCGAGGCGCTGGAGGCCGCCGGGAAGACGGCCTCGCTGCTCGTCCTCGGCTCCCGCGGTCTGGGCCCGGTGCGCGGCTTCCTGGTCGGTTCGGTGAGCCAGGAGGTGCTGCGGCGGGCGAGCTGCCCGGTGGTGCTGGTCCGGGCGGAGCCGGCCGAGTCGGCGGGCCCGGTGGTGGTCGGTCTGGACCTGGCGCACTCCGTGGACGACGTGCTGGCCTTCGCCTTCGACGCGGCGGCGCGGCGCCGGGCCCCGCTGCGGGTGGTGCACGTCTGGTCGCCGCCGGTCGGCAGCCAGTACATGGCGCTGGAGGCGGTGGGCGGCCTGACCGGGGCGCTGTCCTCGGTGGAACGGGCCCGCTTCGCCGAGCTGGTGGACCCGTGGCGGGAGCGCCACCCCGATGTGGCGGTGACCAGCGACCTGGTCCGCGGCAGCGCCTCCGTCGCCCTGGTGGACTCGGCGGCCGACGCCCGGCTGCTGGTGGTCGGCCGCCGCGTCCGCCGGACCCTGCTCGGCGCCCACCTCGGGCCGGTCGCGCACGCCGCGGTCCACCACGTCCACTGCCCGGTGGCGCTGGTCCCGCACGCCTGACGCCGGCCCGGTCGGGCACCGCAAGGATGTTCAAGACCCCGGCCGGGCGGTCGGGGCAGGCTCTCCCCCATCGACATCCGATCGGATCTGGTCGATCCGGAGCGGATCACCGGACCGGGCCCGACCGAGCCCCAGGGAGAACCCGCCATGGCGACCATCCACCGAGACGTCCTGATCGACGCCGCCCCCGAGGAGGTGTGGTCGGCGCTCCGCGACTGGGGCGCGGTGCACCGCCGGCTCGCTCCGGGCTTCGTGGTCGGCACCCGGGTCCGGGGCGACGTCCGCGTGGTGACCTTCGCGGACGGCACCGTGGTGGACGAGCTGATCGTCTCGCTCGACGACGACACCCGCCGGATCGCCTACGCGGTGGTCGGCGGCTCCCTGGACGCCGACCACCACCACGCCACCATGCGGGTGCTGGACGCGGACGCCGGCCGCAGCCGCTTCGTCTGGACCATCGACGTCCGGCCGCACGCCCTGGCCGGGCCGATCGCCGAGATGGTCGACCAGGGGGTCTCGGTGATCCGGCGGACCATGGAGAGCGGCCGCTCCGGCGCCGCCTGAGCCGGAAGGCCGGGCCCCGCCCCGGGTGTCCCCGGACGACTCCCGACGACTCCCGTGAGAAGGCGGACCGGGCCGGTCGCTCAGCGGGCGCTGCGGCGGCGGGCGAAGCGGGTGAGCACCGAGCCGGACAGGAGCGCGACGGCACTGACGGCGCCCACCGCGGCGACGGCCTGGCCGTGGGAGCCGGTGGCCGCGAGCTCGGCCGGGGCCGCGCCACCGCCATCGGCGCCGCCACCACCACTGCGGCCACCGCCGCCACGTCCGTCATCGGCGGCGCCCGCGGCCTCGCGGATCTGGCGGACGATGACATCGGGGTGGGACATCATCGACACGTGCGAGGAGTCGATCTCGACGGTGCGCGACTTGGCGCGCCTGGCCTCGAAGCGCTCCAGGTCGGGGGCGATCGCCTTGTCCTGCCGGGAGACGACGAACCAGGACGGGATGTCGCGCCAGGCGGCGGCGGTGGCCTTCTCGGCGAACCCCGCCAGGGTGACCGGGCGCTGCTCGGCGGACATCAGCCGGGTGCGGGACTCGGGCAGGTCGGCGGCGAAGACGGAGCGGAACTTCTCACCCTGGATGAACAGGTCGGTCCCGCTGCCGACGCGGTCCGTGAAGGGGATCTGGTTGAGCGCGGTGGCGAGGTCGCTGCCCGCGAACTTCGTCGACAGCTCGGCCGCGGACTCGCCCACGTCGGGCGCGAAGGCCGACACGTAGACCAGGGCCTTCACGTTCGGGTTCCCGGCGGCGGCCTGGCTGATGACGGCTCCGCCGTAGGAGTGGCCGGCCAGCACGATCGGGCCCTTGACGCTCTTGAGCAGACTGGCCACGTCGGCGGCGTCACTGGCCAGACCGCGCAGCTCGTTCGGCGGGGCGAGGACGTCGTACCCGTCGTCCAGGAGGCTCGCGGCGACGTCGTTCCAGCCGGAGGCGTCGGCGAAGGCTCCGTGGATCAGGACGACCGTCGGCTTCCCTCCTCCGCCCGGCCGCCCACCGGCTTCGGCGGCGAGCGCGGGTGCGGCCGTGACGGCGACCGCGCAGGTCGCGAGCGCCACCGTGACGGCGGAGGAGATCGAGCGGCGGGACAGCGATATGCCCATGGTTTCCTGCCCTTTCAGGAGAGGTGGGGGGCTGGAACCAGCCTGCGCACACGGCCGCCCGGGCGGCACATCACCCTGTGCGCGCGAGTGAATACGCACCGCCGTTCGGGTTGGGGCACGCCGTCACCGGGTTTGCCGGGTGGCGGCACCGGCCGTGGACCCGGGCGGAAACCGGCTCCCGACGAGGCGAAAGCGCCCCGCGAACAGGCGTCGGCCCGGAGGCCGGCCGGGCCCGGCCGTATCACGTCCGGCTGACGACCGTTAGCATGACGGGCATGGCGCCGATGATTGGCGCCGGTTCGCACGGATTCCACGGCGGTTTCGAGGAGTTGACGATGAGTCGCGCTTTCCCTCTGTTCCGGACGACCGGTCCTGTCCCCGAGGAGGAGCGGCGCACCATCCTCACCGCGCCGGGCTTCGGCAAGCACTTCACCGACCACATGGCCTCGGCCACCTGGACGCCCGCCGAGGGCTGGCACGACCGCAAGGTCGGCGCTCTGGTCCCGTACTCGCTGCACCCGAGCGCGGCCGTCCTGCACTACGCCCAGGAGATCTTCGAGGGGCTGAAGGCGTACCGCCACGCCGACGGCGGCGTCTGGCTGTTCCGCCCCGAGTTCAACGCCCGCCGCTTCGCCCGCTCCGCCGAGCGGCTCGCCCTGCCGGTGCTGCCCGAGGAGGACTTCCTCGCCAGCGTCGAGGAGCTGGTCCGCGCGGACGAGGTGTGGGTGCCCGACGCCGCCGACGAGAAGAGCCTCTACCTGCGGCCGTTCATGTTCGCCTCCGAGGCCTTCCTCGGCGTCCGACCCGCCGAACAGATCGCCTACTCGGTCATCGCCAGCCCGGCCGGCCCGTACTTCGCCGGCGGCGTCACCGGCATCACCCTCTGGGTCAGCGGCAAGTACACCCGCGCCGGGCGGGGCGGCACCGGCGCCGCCAAGTGCGGCGGCAACTACGCCTCCAGCCTGGCCGCGCAGCTGGAGTCCCGGAAGCACGGCTGCGACCAGGTGCTGTTCCTGGACGACACCGGCGGCGAGGGCGACCTGGAGGAGTCCGGCACGATGAACCTGTGCCTGGTCACCTCGGACGGCGAGCTGGTCACCCCGGCTCTGGGCAACATCCTCGACGGGGTGACCAGGGACTCGATCCTGGCCCTCGCGGGCGAGTTCGGGCTGACCCCGGTGGAACGCCCGGTCACCCTCTCCGAGCTGCGCGCCGGTGCCGCCGACGGCTCCGTCACCGAGGTGTTCGCCGCCGGGACGGCCGCGGTGGTCACCCCGATCGTCGGGTTCAAGGGCGAGGGCTACGAGTTCACCATCGGCAACGGCGCGCCCGGCAAGCAGACCGTCGCGATCCGCGAGCACGTGCTGGACATCCAGTACGGGCGCGCCGAGGACGTCCACGGCTGGATGCGCCGGGTCCTCTGACGTCGGGGCGGCCCACCCCGGGCCGCCCTCCCCCGCGTCGGCTCAGACCCCCTCGGACACGCCCCCCTCGGACACGACCCCCTCGGGCACGACGACCTCGCGCTTGAGGATCTTCCCGGTCGCCCCCTTGGGCAGCGCGTCGACGGTCCACACCAGCCGCGGGTACTTGTGCGGGGCCACCCGCTCCCGGACGAAGCCGCGGATCTCCTCCGGGGTGGCCGAGGCTCCGGACCGCAGCACCACGGCGGCGGCCACCTCCTGACCGTGGGTCGGGTGGGGGACGCCGACCACCGTGGCCTCGGCCACGGCCGGGTGCTCGTACAGCACGTCCTCCACCTCCCTCGGGTAGACGTTGAAGCCGCCCCGGATGATGACGTCCTTGCGGCGGTCCACGATCCGGAAGTCGCCGCGCTCGTCCCGGGTGCCGAGGTCCCCGGTGTGCAGCCAGCCGTCCCGGACGGTCTGCGCGGTGGTGTCCGGCCGGCGCCAGTAGCCCTTCATCACGTTGTGGCCCCGGATCACCACCTCGCCGACGGTGCCGTCCGGGACCTCCAGGTCGGACTCGTCGACGATCCGCATCTCCACCCCCTCGATCGGGATGCCGATCGTGCCCGCGACCCGCTCCCGGTCGCTCCGGTTGACGCAGGCCAGCGGCGAGGACTCGGACAGGCCGTAGCCCTCCAGCACCACGCAGCCGAACTCCGCCTCGAAGCCGCGCAGCACCTCCGGCGGCGTCGGCGCGCCGCCGCACAGGCCCACCCGCAGCGAGGAGACGTCGAACTCGGTGCGCCGCGGGTGGTTCAGCAGCAGGGTGTACATGGTCGGGACGCCGAGGAAGACGCTCACCCGGTCGCGCTGGACCATCGAGAGCGCGGTCACCGGGTCGAAGCGCGGCACCAGGGTCAGGCAGGCCCCGACGGCCACCGCGCAGTCGAGGCCGATCACCTGGCCGAAGGAGTGGAACAACGGCAGCCCGCCGAACACCACGTCCCCCTCGGCCACGCCCAGCACCCGCAGGCCGGCCCGGACGTTGCGGACCAGATTGCGGTGGGTCAGCTCGGCGCCCTTGGGCGTCCCGGTGGTGCCGGAGGTGTAGAGGATGACCGCGGTGTCCGCTCCCCCGCGTGCCGCGGCCGCCTGGTCGGCGGGGGAGGCCGGCGGATCGGCCCGCTGGTCGGCGAGGGAGGTCGGCTGTTCGGCCAGCGTCGCGGCGAGGGCGGCCGGCTCGACGGCGATCAGCTTGGTCCCGGTGCGCCGCGCGCCCTCGGCAGCCTGCTCGACGCCCGCTCGCCAGGCGAGCAGCAGAGCGGCCTCGGCGTCGGCCAGGCAGTGCTCGACCTCCCGGGCCTTCAGCAGCGGGTTCATCGGGACGACCACGGCCCCGGCGCGCAGGATGCCGAAGTACAGGACCGCGAAGTCCGGCACGTTGGGCAGCAGGACGGCCACCCGGTCGCCGGGCGCGACACCGAGCGTGGCCAGCCAGTGCGCGGCCCGGGTGCTGAGCGCGTCCAGCTCGGCGAAGGTCAGCACCTGCTCGTCAAGCCGCAGGGCGGGCCGCTCCGGGCAGCGCGCGGCCGTCGCGGTCAGCAGGTCGGGGACGCTGTGCGGCAGGCCGGGCTCCTCGTCGGACGGGTCGGCAGGGGGGGGCATGCGGGCACTCCTCGGGTGGCGGGTCCTTCGCCGGGGGGGCGCCCCCCGGGGGGGGCGGGTTCTCATCGTCGTACGGTCGGACGGCCGCCGCCGTGCGGGGCGACACTCCCCTCGGCACCGTCCTCGGCTCCCGCGACGAAAGGGCCGCCCTCCGGCGGCCGGCGGAGGTCCGCGCCGGCTCCGCTGAGCGTCCTCGGAGCGTAGGGGCCGCGTTTGGGGCCGAACAAGGTCCCTGACCAAGCGTGGCGCGCGGATTCGGCCAACCGGGACCACCGGAGGGTCGGGTTCCGGCTCCGGAGACACCGGAACGACATGCGCGATTCCCCTGCCCGCCACGGATACCGGCGGCTGACCACGGTGAACGAAGCCGACCGGATGCGGGCCCGGACCGCCCCGTTCGTACCGTCCGGCCTCTCCCCTCCCCCTCCTCCAGCCGGCCCCGGCGGCCGGACGCGCCCGGCCGAAAAATACCGGGCGGGGTATATTGGGACAGTGGCCCCACCCCTGGGGGCCTCGAGAACGGAGAACGACATGTGCCGACGAGTCGCCTGCCGCACCTGCGGGAAGCCGACCTTTGCCGGGTGCGGGATGCACGTGGAGCAGGTCCTGGCCGGGGTGCGCAAGTCCGACCGGTGCGACTGCGCCGAACAGGGCCGCACCGGCAAGGGCTGGCTCGGCCGGCTCTTCGGCCGCCGCTGACCCCCGCCCCCGGGCCTTCCGCCACTCCGGCCGCACACCGCCAACCGGCCAGGGTGGCGTAAAAGATGATCTCAAGTCGGCCGCACGCACGATGTTTCGGACAGGAACTGTTCTCGGCATTGATCCACCACCCGGCCACCCCTAGGTTGCAGCGCAATGTCACACTGAGCTGCCGCACGGCGGGCCCGGGGAGAAGACCATGCCGGACACCGCGTTGGAAGAACCGCACCAGGCCAGGGCCAAGCTGCCCCGGGTGTTCTACCGGCTGGCCGCCGGCGACGCCCTCTCCACCTACGGGAGCCAGCTCGACCTGGTCGCACTGAGCCTGTTCGCCTACGAGGCCGCCGGGAACGCGCTCGGCACCGCCGGTTACCTGGTCCTGCGACTGGGCGGCGGCCTCGTCGGCGGGCTGGCCGCCGGGCGCCTGGTGGCCCGGCTGGAACGACGGCGACTGATGACCGGCTGCGCGCTCGCCCAGGCGATCGCGCTGGTCGTCGTGGCCCTCGCCCCGGCCTCGGCCCGCATCCCGGTGCTCTACCCGCTCGCCGTCGTCCTCGGCGGCGCGGCCGCGGTGTGCGCCGTCGCCCTGCGCACCAGCATCCCCGAGATGGTCGGCAGCGACCGCCGGGCCCACGCCAACAGCCTGATGGCGAGCTGCCGTTCGGCCGCGATGGTGCTCGGATTCGCGTCCGCCGGCGTGGTGGTCGCCTGGGCCGGCTTCCGGGCCGCGCTGCTCATCGACGCAGCCAGTTTCGTCCTGTTCTCGGCCCTGGTGCTCCGGCTGCCGCTGCCCACCCGGGCCACGCCGACGGAAGAAGCCACGACCGGGCCGGACGAGGCCCCCGCCGAGGCGGACGGGCCGGCGCCGGAAGCGAAGCGGCGCCGGAACCGGTGGCAGGCCCTGGTCGTCCTACGGGCCGCTCCCGTGGTGGGTGCCATGGCCGGGATCAGGCTGCTGGACGCCTTCGGCTCCGCCGCCCACAACATCAGCCTGCCCGTCTTCGCCAACCAGTCCTCCCCCGACAACCCGGCAGCACTGCTCGGCACCTTCTGGGCCACCTGGGCGATCGGCAACCTCGCCGCCCAGCAGTTGGTCTCCCGGTTCATGCTGCGGCGGGGGATCGAGCCCGGCGAACGCGGCTTCGCGCTGGGCACCTGTCTGATGTCCGCTTGCTTCATCCTGGTCTTCACCGGGCTGCCGACCCCGCTCTTCCTGCTGGTCGCGATCGGCGCCGGGCTCGGCGACGGCTTCACCGAGATCTCCTACACCACTCGGATCCAGGCCCTCGCCGACGAGCGGCGCGGTGAGGCGTTCGGCATCCTCGCCTCCGCCGAGAACGTCGGCATGGGCACCGGGATGCTGCTGAGCGGCTCACTGCTGGCCCTGCTCAGCCCGCTGACCGTGGTCGGCGTCTCGCACTCCGTCCCGATCGTGCTGGCCCTCGGCTTCCTGGTGCTGGTCTCCCGCGCCCGCCGTCGCTGAGCGCCCGCCTCCGTACCGCACCGCGCTTCTCCGTCGCACCGCGCTTCTCCGCACCTCGCTTCTCCTCGCTTCTCCTCACCGCACCGCACCGCCCCTCACCGCACCACCGGCGCCCCCGCGCCGTACGCGCCACCGACACCTCCGCTCCCCTCCCTCACCGGGGCGGCCCACACCCGCGCCCCGGCACCGATCCGAAAGGTGCCGAACCTGATGAGCCCCACCGGTCCCGACCACGGCCGGCTGCGCGCCCTGGAAGCCCGGCTGCTGCTGCGCCCGGAGATCGCCGACTGCGCGCTGCTGCCCGCCGAGCACGAGAACGGTCGCCCCGGCCTGCTGGCCTACGTGGTGCCCGCCGTCGACGGTGATCCCGAGGCCCTGCGCCGTCTGACCGCCGCCACGCTGCTGGACACCGATCCGAGCGCCGAACTACACCTCCTGGACGGCATCGTCCGCACCCCCGACGGGGAGCCCGACGCCGTCGCGCTGGCCTCGGCGCTCGGCCGGACGCCTGCCGCGCCCGGCCCCGCCCTGCGCCATCTGCGCGAACTCACCGACCACTGGCGCCCGTTCGGCGAGGGCTCCGCGGCGACGGGCGCCACCTCGGCGGAGCCGGCCGCCGCGCCCGAGGCCCCGGGGGCGGAGGCCGTCGGCGCCCCTCTGCCCGACCCGGCACCGGGCGCGCCCCGGACCCTGCCCGAGGCGCTGCTGCGCGCCGCCGAGCTGCACCCGGAGCGCGGGCTGCACCTCGTCCGGGCGGGCGGCGAGACGACCAGGCTGACGTACCCTCGGCTGCTCTCCCGGGCGCGCGGAATCCTGTCCGCGCTGGCCTCCTCCGGGGTCCGCGCCGGGGACCGGGTGATCCTCCAACTCCCGGACCCGGAGGTCTACTTCCCCGCACTGTGGGCCTGCCTGCTGGGCGGAATGCGGCCCGTCACGGTGGCCCGACCGCCGGACTACCACGAGCGCAACCCCGTCCTGGAGAAGCTCTGGCACGCCTGGCAGACGCTGGAGGAGCCGCCGGTGCTCGCCTGCGGCCCGGCGGTGGCGGGCCTGGAGCGGCTCGGGGAGCTGTACCCGGCGCCCGGCCTGCGGGTGATCGCGGTCGACCGGCCCACCGACGGCGACGGTCCCGAGCCCGTCCCCGCCCCCGAGCCCGCCGCTGAGCGCACCCCCACCGCTGAGCACACCCCCGCGCCCGAGGACATCGCGGTCCTCCAGCTGTCCTCCGGCAGCACCGGCCGCTCCAAGGCGGTGCAGATCACCCACCGGGGCATCCTGGAGTACGTGGCCGGAGCCGTCTCGCACGGCTGCGACCCGGCCGACACGACCGTCAACTGGCTGCCCCTGGACCACGTCGCCGGGCTGCTGATGTTCCATCTGCGCGATGTGGTGCTGGCCGCCGACCAGGTGCAGATCCCCACCGAACTCGTGCTCGCCGACCCGCTGGTCTGGCTGGACGCGCTGGAGCGCCACCGGGCGGCCCACTCCTGGTCCCCCAACTTCGGCTACCGGCTGGTCGCCGAGGCGGTCCGGGCCGCCGGGCCCGGCCGCCACTGGGACCTGTCCGCGGTCAAGTCCCTGATCAACGCCGGGGAGCAGTGCACCGAGGCGGTGCTGGACGAGTTCCTCGCCGCCACCGCCCCGTTCGGCCTCCGCCCCGAGCACCTGCTGCTGGGCTGGGGCATGGCCGAGACCTGCACGGCGATCGCCTACAAGCGCTACCACGAGGCCGGCGCCCGTCGGCTGGTGCGCACCGACTCGCTGAGCGGCCGGCTGGAGCCCCTCGGCCCGGACTCGGCGGAGCGCGGCACCGCCTTCCTCAGCATGGGACGGCCCGCGCCCGGCACCCGGATGCGGGTGGCCGACGACGCCGGGCGCGCCCTGCCCGAGCACTGGGTCGGCCGCCTCCAGGTCCACTCCGGCCGGGTGACGCCGGGCTACCTGAACAACCCGGGCGCCAACCGGGAGGCCTTCGTCGGCGACGGCTGGTTCGACACCGGCGACCTGGCCTTCCTGGCCGACGGCGAGGTGGTGCTCACCGGCCGTCGCAAGGAGATCATCATCGTCAACGGCGTGCACTACTTCTGCCACGAGCTGGAGGACGTGGTGGCCGCCGCGGCGGGGGTGCGCTCCGGACACGTCGCGGCCTTCGGGGTGCCGGACGGACGCACCGGCACCGAGCAACTGGTGATCGCCTACGTCCCGGAGGACCCGGACGCCCCCGCGGCGCCGGTCGCCGCCGAGGTGCGGCAGCTGCTGGCGGCCGGCCGACAGCCCGCGCCCGCCCTGGTGCTCCCGGTGCCGGTGGCCGACTTCCCCCGCACCACCAGCGGCAAGATCCAGCGCACGGCACTGCGCGGCCGCCTGCTGGACGGCGAACTCGACGATCACATCGTGGCGTTGGACCTGGCCGAGGCCAACTCCCGGACGCTGCCCGACTGCGTGCGGCAGCCGCACTGGGAGCCTCGCCCGACGCCTCGGACCCCGGGCGGCCCGGCGAGCGAGGAAACGATCCTGTTGCTCGGCCCGTCCGGCCCCGACACCCTCACCGAGGCCCTGGCCGCCGCCCTCCCGAACGCCCTGGTGGTCGACCGGCCGCCGACCACCGACCCCGAGGACTGGCTGCGGGCCCTCGACGGCCTGGCGGCCGACCGGCTGGTCTACCTGTGGAGTGCCACCGCCGACGCCTCCGCGCCGCGCCCGGACGAGGCGCTGCTCGCCCTGCTGCGGGCCCTCCCGGCGTGGTCGCCGGTCCGCGAACTGGTCTCGGTCAGCGCCGGACTGCACGCCGTGCTCCCCGGTGAACTCCCCACCCCCAGATCGGCGTTGACCGCCGCGCTGACCTCCGGGGCACGGGCCGAGCAACTCGTCCCGGCCGCCCGGCACCTCGACCTGCCGGCCGACGCACCCGCCGCCGACCAGGCCGCCGCGCTGCTCGCCCTGCTGGCCGATCCCCGCCCGGAGCCCGAGTGCGCCTGGCGCGCGGGCCGCCCGTGGGTACCCCGGCTGGCACCGGCCGAGGCCTCCCCCGGGCCGTCCGGACCGGGCTGCTCGCTGCTCACCCCCGGCGCCCGCTACCTCGTCACCGGCGGCCTCGGCGGAATCGCCGCCGAACTGCTGCCCGGACTGCTGCGCGAGCACGGCTCCCGGCTGCTGATCGTCGGCCGCGGCGACCTGGACGCGCCGACCGCCGAGGCCGCCGAGCGCCGGGCCGCGCTGCACCGGCTGACCGTCCAGGGCGGCCAGGTCACCTACCGGCAAGCCGACGTGACGGACCGTCGGCAACTGGAGGCGGTGCTCGCCGAGGCCGAGCGGGAGTGGCAGGCACCGCTGGACGGCGTGCTCCACCTGGCCGGCGGCTACCGGCTCGCGCTGCTCGCCGACACCGACACCGAGGGCTGGCGCGAAGCCGTCCGGGCGAAGACCGAGGGCACCGACCACCTCGTCGAGCTGGTCCGGCGGCGGCCCGGCGCCCAGTTCGTCGCCTTCTCCTCGATGATCGGCCTCCAGGAGGCGGTCGGCTCCACCGGGTACGCCGCCGCCAACCGCTACCTGGAGGGCGCCGTCGAGCGGCTGCGCCGGGAGACCGGCACCCGGGCCTGGACGATCTCCTGGGGCCTGTGGAGCGGGGTCGGCATGAACCGCGACGCGGAGAACGAGCAGGCCGCCGCCGGACGCGGCATCGCCGTGCTGAGCGCCGCGCACGGCCGTCGGCTCGCCGCGCTGCTGCTGGCCGGCGCCCCGGGCCACCGCTACGCCGGTCCGGACCCGAGCTCGCCCGCCGCGAGGCGCCGCCTGCTCGCCGTCACGCCGCGTCCGGTGTCCGCCGCCCCGCCCAGGACAGCCGCCGCACCCACGACCGCCGCCGCGCCGGCCACCCGGGCCACCGGACGGCCCGCCACCGACCGCCCCGCGCCGTCCGCACTGCGCCGGCTCGTCCTGGACGCCTTCGAATCGGTCCTCGACACCCCGCTGGACCCGGCCCGCCCGCTCGCCGAACTCGGCATCGGATCCCTCCAGTTGATGCGAGTGCACGGCGCGCTCAGCACCGCCCTCCCGACGCCCCCCTCACCCACCGAACTGTTCCGCCACGCCACCGTGGACGCCCTGATCTCCCAGCTGGCCGCCGAACCGGAGGCACCCGCCGCGCCGCTCGCCTCCCCCGCCCCCGGACCGGGCGAGGACCGCCGGGTGGCGATCGTCGGCCTCGCGCTGCGGCTGCCCGGCGCCGACAGCCCCGAGCAGTACTGGCACAACATCGTCGAGGGCGTCCGGAGCACCACCCGGTTCACCGAGGCCGAGCTCGCGGCGGCGGGGCTGCGGGAGGAGGAGTTCCGCCACCCCGACTACGTGCCGGTCACCGGGGCCCTGCCGGGCATCGACCGGTTCGACGCCGAGGCCTTCGGCATCAGTGGCACCGAAGCCGCGCTGATGGACCCCCAGCAGCGCCTGCTCCTGGAGATCTGCCGCCAGGCCCTGGAGGACGGCGGCTACGACGCGCCCGACCCCGAGCGCCGGGTCGGGGTCTTCGCCGGCACCGGGATGACCCTGTACGCGCTGCGCACCTACTACCAGCACACCCTGGCCGCCACCGCCGACCCGACCGAGCCGGTGGCCGCGCTCCAGATCGCGATCGGCAACCAGGCGGACTTCGCCGCCACCCGGGTCGCCTACCGGCTGGGCCTCACCGGACCGGCCGTCGGCGTGCAGACCGCCTGCTCCACCTCCCTGGTCGCGGTGCACCTGGCGGTGCAGTCGCTGCTGTCCGGCGACTGCGACCTCGCCCTGGCCGGCGCCGCCGCCCTGCACGTCCCGCAGGCCGCCGGATACCGCTACGAGGAGGGCTCGATCCTCTCCCCCGACGGCACCTGCCGGGCCTTCGACGCCGACGCCGGCGGCACCGTCGGCGGCAACGGCGTCGCGGCCGTGCTGCTCAAGCGACTGGACCGGGCGCTGGCGGACGGCGACACCGTGCACGGGGTGATCCTCGGCTCGGCCGTCAACAACGACGGCGGGCGGAAGGTCGGCTACACCGCGCCCAGCGTGGACGGCCAGGCGGCGGTGGTCGGCCGGGCCCTGGACCTCGCGGGAGTGCCGGCCGAGAGCATCGGCTACATCGAGGCGCACGGCACCGGCACCCCGCTCGGCGACCCGATCGAGTTCCGGGCGCTGGACCAGGCCTTCCGTGCCCGGACCGCCGCCGCCGAGTTCTGCTCGCTCGGCTCGGTGAAGCCCAACATCGGCCACCTGGACACCTGCGCCGGAATGGCGGGCCTGATCAAGGCACTGCTGGTGCTGCGGCACGGCACCATCCCGCCGCTGGTGAACTTCACCCGCCCCAACCCGGCCCTGGGACTGACCGGCAGTCCGTTCCGGCTCGCCGCCGAACGCCGGGACTGGCCGAAGGGCCCCGCCCCGCGCCGGGCCGGGGTCAGCGCGCTCGGCGTCGGCGGCACCAACGCCCACCTGGTGCTGGAGCAGGCCCCGCCGCTCCCCGCACCGGCCGCCGAGCCCCGGCCGGCCCCGACCGTGCTGCCGCTCTCCGCCCGCACCGCTCAGGGCCTGACCGAGCTGGCCGGACTGCTCCGCGACCGGCTCGTCGCAGCACCGGCCCCCGCCCCCGGCGACCTGCCGCTCACCCTCGGCGGCGGCCGGCGCCCGCTGCGCCACCGGCTGGCCGTCACCGGCTCCGACCCGGCCGCCCTGGCCGAGGCGCTGGACGCCTTCCTGGCGGGGCGGCCCACCGCGGCCGCGGCCCACCACGAGGCCGGGCGCGGCGAGGCGCGGCCGGTGCTGCTCTTCACCGGCCAGGGCTCCCAGTACCGGGGCATGGCCGCCCAGCTGTACCAGGCCTTCCCGGGGTTCCGTGCCGTCCTCGACACCTGCGACCGGCTGCACCGCGAGAACTGGGACGAGCCGCTGCTGCCGCTGCTGCTCGACGCCGGGCCCCCGGGCGCCGAGGACACCTGGACCACCGAGGCGGCGCAGCCCGCCCTGTTCGCCCTCCAGGCCGCCTACCTGCGGCTCTGGCGGGATCTCGGGGTCCGGCCTGCCGCCGTCGCCGGGCACAGCGCCGGGGAGTACGCGGCCTTCCACGCGGCCGGCGCGCTCGACCTGGCCGACGGGATGTTCCTCACCGCGCTGCGCGGCCGGCTGATGCACCGGTTCACCGGGCCGGGTGCCATGACGGTCGTCCCGGCCGGCCTCGACCGGGTGGCCGGGTTCCGCGACCGGCTGCCGGGGGTGGAGGTGGCCGTGGTCAACGGCCGGGGCCAGTGCGTGCTGGCCGGCCCGCCCGCCGAGATCGCCGCCGCCGAGGCCGTCCTGGCCGCCGAGGGGATGTCCGCCGAACGCACCACCGCCGACCGGGCGTTCCACTCCCGCCTGCTCGACCCGATGCTGGAACCCTTCCGCGACCAGCTGGCCCGGCTGCGGCCGCGGCCGCTGACCGTACCGCTGGTCAGCAATCTCGGCGGCGAGGTGCTGGCGCCGGGGACCGTCCCGACGCCCGGGTACTTCGTCCGCCAGACCCGGGAGACCGCCCGGTTCGACCTCGTCCTCGCGGCCCTGGACGGGCAGGGCCACGAGCTCTTCCTGGAGGTCGGCCCGCACCCGGTGCTGACCGGCCTGGGCCGCCGGGAGCTGCCGCGGCGCCACTTCGTGCCCGGCGGGCGGCGCGGTGCCTCACCCGAGCAGCGGTTCGGCGCCGCCGCGGCCGAGCTCTGGGCGCGCGGCGTCCCGCTCGACTGGGCCCGCTTCGCCGCAGCCCGGGACTGGCCGGACGGACCGGCCCGTCGCGTTCCCCTGCCCACCACCGTCTTCCAGCGCCGCCGTCACTGGTTCACCGCCCCTGCCCGGCCGACCACCGAGGACCCCGCCATGCGTCAGGACCCACTCCAGCAGCACGCCCCGGCTTCCGAGCCGGCCCCGGGGCCCGGCCCCGAGGAACTGGCCGAGCAGGCCGTCCTGCGGCAGGTCGTCGAACGGACGGCCCGCCAGCTCGGCTACGACGAGGCCTCGGTCGGCGTGGACGAGCCGTTCTTCGACCTCGGCGCCGACTCGCTCTCGATGATCAACATGATCCGGGACCTGGAGCGCGCGTTCCGGGTGCGG
>NZ_JBHUAF010000143.1:0-19198 GCF_042789895.1 Kitasatospora sp. NPDC056783 | reverse complement strand
CGAATCCGGCCGCAATCCGATAAAACGAACACGCCGAATAAGCGCCAAGCCGTGACGCGAAAAAGCGAAACGACCGGCACGAACCGGAAGTGGTGATTCACAGGATTGGCTACCCCGGGACCGTCCGCGCGGATGCGTGTCCGGTGCTCCCTGCCAGGCAGCTCGAAGAACTGTACGCGCTTCGGCCACCGGATGCAAACGACGTGCGAAGAGGGCCGGCCGGACCCCGGGGGGAGGGGTCCGGCCGGTGGAGCCTCACGGCTCAGCTGTTGGTGGGGAAGCCCAGGTTGATGCCCCCGTGCGACGGGTCCAGCCAGCGCTGGGTCACGGCCTTGCCCCGGGTGAAGAACTGCACGCCGTCCGGACCGTACGCGTGGGCGTCGCCGAACAGCGAGGCCTTCCAGCCGCCGAAGGAGTAGTAGGCGACCGGGACCGGGATCGGCACGTTGATGCCGACCATGCCGACCTCCACCTCGAACTGGAAGCGCCGGGCCGCGCCGCCGTCGTTGGTGAAGAGGGCGGTGCCGTTGCCGTACGGGTTGGCATTGATCAGCGCCAGGCCCTCCTCGTAGGAGGCGACGCGGACCACCGAGAGGACCGGGCCGAAGATCTCGTCGTTGTAGACCGACATGCCGGGCTTCACGTGGTCGAACAGCGTGGGGCCGAGCCAGAAGCCGTCCGCCGTCGGCGAGCCGTTCTTGTCCTCGGCGGTGACCGGGTGCTTGCGGCCGTCCACGGCGAGCTCGGCGCCGTCGGCGACACCGGACTCCACGTAGGAGGTGACCTTGTCACGGTGCTGACCAGTGACCAGCGGGCCCATCTCGGAGTCGCCGTTGCAGCCGGGGCCGACCTTCAGGGTGGCCACCCGCTCCTTGATCTTCTCGACCAGCTCGTCGCCGATCGGGTCGACCGCGACCAGCACGGACACCGCCATGCAGCGCTCGCCGGCAGCGCCGAAGCCGGCGTTGACAGCTGCGTCGGCGGCGAGGTCGAGGTCGGCGTCCGGCAGGACCAGCATGTGGTTCTTGGCGCCGCCCAGGGCCTGCACGCGCTTGCCGTAGCGGGTGCCGGTCTCGTAGACGTAGCGGGCGATCGGAGTGGAGCCGACGAAGCTGACGGACTTGACGTCCGGGTGCTCCAGCAGGCGGTCGACGGCCACCTTGTCGCCGTGCACGACGTTGAAGACGCCGTCCGGCAGACCGGCCTCCTTCCACAGCTCGGCGAGGAAGTTGGCGGCGGACGGGTCCTTCTCCGAGGGCTTCAGCACCACGGTGTTGCCGGCCGCGATGGCGATCGGGAAGAACCACATCGGCACCATGGCCGGGAAGTTGAACGGCGAGATGATCGCGACCGGCCCGAGCGGCTGGCGGATCGAGTAGACGTCGACGCCGGTCGAGGCCTGCTCGGTGAAGCCGCCCTTGATCAGCTGCGGGATGCCGCAGGCGTACTCCACGACCTCCAGGCCGCGGGCGATCTCGCCCAGGGCGTCGGAGTGCACCTTGCCGTGCTCCGCCACGATGATCGAGGCCAGCTCGTCGCGGCGGGCGTTCAGCAGCTCGCGGAAGGCGAAGAGCACCGTCGTCCGCTTGGCGATCGAGGCGGTGCGCCACTCGGCGAAGGCCGAGGCGGCGGCGGCGACCGCCTGGTCGACCTCGGCGATCTCGGCGAAGTCGACCTGGCCGGCGGTCTGACCGGTGGCCGGGTCGAAGACGTCGCCGCGTCGGGGGGCCGCACCGGCGGTGGCGACCGGCTTGCCGTCGATCCAGTGAATGATGTGCTTGCTCAAGGTCCGTCTGCCTCCGAAGTCCCGGGCGGCGTCCTGCCACCGGTCCGGTCTGGCGCCGCCCGCGGCTTGGGCCGGGCGACGGAAGATCACGGGGCTACCGCGCTCGCTTTCCAGTCTGGTGGCCGCCGCGGCCCGGCTCAACGAGCAGGCTGACGGGGATCGGCGAACCAGCCTTACAGGTCGTCCGGTCACTCCCTCGAACGGGTGACGCGAGAGGCCGGCCTCAGGACTCCTCGTCCTCCAGGTAGGGGTCGTGCAGCCCGTCCGCCGCCTCCTGGGTCTCCAGCAGGTCCAGCCGCAGGTCCTGCGCCCACGCCAGCGCCCATCGCTTCAGCTCGTCCACCTCGCCGGCCGGGACGCCCCGGGCACGGAACCGTCCGTCCGCCGCCTCGGCGAGCGTCTCCAGCCGCTCGGCCAGCGCCGTGGGCTGGAAGTCCGGGTCCAGTTCCCCCGCCAGTGCGAGCAGTTCCCCCTCCCGGTAACAACGGGTGAGGGCACGCACGTCGATCAGGTCGCGCGGCATGCCCCGGTCCACGAGCAGTGCGGTGGTCAGCGCGGCCGCGTCCTCCAGGGCGACGACCGGCAGCACCATCGGCGGCTCGCCCGGCACATCCGGCCCGTCCGGCACATCCGGCCCGTCCGGCCCGGGCGCACCGAAGTCGAGCCGGACCGGGCGGTGCCCCAGCGGCTCCTTGCGCAGTTCCACCGAGTGCGACCGCCCGCCCAGCGCCAGCCGCACGGTGAGCTGTTCCAGCCGCGGGGTGCCCGGCCGCTCGACGGCCCCGCCGCCCGCCGCCCGGTAGGCCTCGCCGAGTGCCACGGCCACCTCGGGCAGGTCGGCGCCGCCGGTCACCAGGGTGAGCCCGTCCTGCGGGCAGGCCCCGACCCCGTGGGCCCGCAGGGCGTGCCCACCGGCCAGGGCGAGGCCGTACCGGTCGCAGACGGATGCGGCGAGGGCGGCCAGGCGCAGCTGGGCGGGGCCGGGGCGGAGGGACGCGTCGACGGCGTGCGGGACGGTGGTCACGCCTCCAGTCTGACGCGACCACCCGCGCCGCGCGCCCCTCCGCCGGGCCGGCCCAGCCCCTCTCCCCCACGCCCCTCCGCCGGGCCCCGGAGCGGGCTTGGCCGCCGCCGGACGTCACGGGCTCACCAGTCGCCGAGCCCCGCCGCCGCCTCGTGCAGGGCGAGCTCCAGCAGGACCAGGTCGTTGAGCCGCCCGGAGCCGTCGGGCGGGACCAGCCAGCGCACGGCCCGGCTGGCCCGTTCGGGGTGCGGGAGGACGATCCAGGTGCCCTTGCCCGCGCTGCGCACGCCGGTGCCGATCCAGCGGGCGGAGGTGCCGACCGGCACCAGGAAGCTGACGTACTCGCCTCCGGAGTCGGTGAGGACGGGCCCCCGGGTGCGTGGGTCCAGGACCCCCAGGGCCGGGCGCCCGAGCCGTCCGGGGACGGCCAGGACGTCCCAGCGGCGGCCGGCCGGCAGCGGCATCAGGCCCAGCCCGGTGCGCTCCCACCGTTCCCGGAAGGTGTCCGGGTCCGGTGCCGCCTGCGCGAGCCAGTGCAGTCCGGTGTTCTCCATGTCGTGTCCCCGCTTCTCGCCGTTCGTACTGTTCGGACACGGCAGGAAGACCGGGACCCGCCGTCACCAGGGAGAGGCGGACGGCGGGTCCCTCTTACACGGGTCGCGCTCATGCGGTCGCATTTCATGCGCCCGCGTTTCCTGCGTTCGCGCTCATGCGCTCGCGCTCATGCGGGCCGCGAGGTCAGCTGTCGAAGCCCAGCCCCATCCGGTCCAGGGTGCGCAGCCAGAGGTTGCGGTGCCCCCCGTTGCGGTCGGCCCGTTCCAGCGACCGGGTGGTGAGCTCGATCCCGGCCCAGCGCACCGGTTCGGGCGGGAACGGCAGCGGCTTGCTGCGCACCATGTCCAGCGAGGTGCGTTCGGTGCGCTCGCCGGCGAGCAGGTCGAGCATCACCTCGGCCCCGAAGCGGGTGGCGCCGACGCCGAGCCCGGTGTAGCCGACGGCGTACGCGACCTTGCCCCGGTACCCGGTGTCGAAGAAGGCCGAGAACCGGCTGCAGGTGTCGATCGCGCCGCCCCAGGCGTTGGTGAAGCGCAGCCCCTCCAGCTGCGGGAAGCAGCGGAAGAAGTGGTTGGCCAGGGTGCGGAAGGTCTCCGGCCGCTGGTCGTACTCGTGCCGGACGTGGCCGCCGAAGTGGTAGACCGCGTCGTAGCCGCCCCAGAGGACGCGGTTGTCGGCGGAGAGCCGGAAGTAGTGGAACTTGTTGGCGCTGTCGCCGAGGCCCTGCCGCCCGCGCCAGCCGATCGAGGCGAGCTGTTCCTCGCTGAGCGGCTCGGTCATCAGCGCGTAGTCGTACACCGGGACGATGTACGGGCGGACCCGCTTGAGCAGGGACGGGAACGCGTTGGTGCCGAGCGCGACCTTGCGGGCGAGCACCCGGCCGTACGGGGTGCGGACGGCCATGCCGCTGCCGTGCTCCCGCAGGTCGGTGGCCCGGGTGTGTTCGAAGATCCGCACGCCCTGGCTCAGGCAGGCGTCCTTGAGGCCCCAGGCGAGCTTGGCGGGGTGGACCATCGCCACGCCCTCCTTGTCCCAGAGGCCGCCGAGGAAGGTAGGCGAGTCCACTTCGGCGCGCATCTGGTCGGCGTCCAGGACGGTGATGTCGAAGCCGTACCGTTGGACGGCCTCGGCGATCTCGTGGAGTTCCTCGACCTGGTGGGGCTGGGTGGCGACGTCGATCTCGCCGGTGCGCTCCCACTCGGCGTCGATGCCGTGGCGCTTCAGGGTGGCCTCGATGCCGTCGAGGTTGGCGGCACCGAGGCGTTCCAGCTGGGCCAGTTCGGACGGCCAGCGGTCCAGGCCGTTGCCGAAGCCGTGGGTGAGGCTGGCCGCACAGAATCCGCCGTTGCGCCCGGACGCGGCCCACCCGACCTCGTTGCCCTCGACCAGCACGACGTCCAGCGAGGGGTCGCGCTCCTTGGCGATGAGGGCGGTCCACAGGCCGGAGTAGCCGCCGCCGACGACCAGCAGGTCGCAGGTGGTGTCGCCGACCAGCGCGGGCAGTGCCGCCGGCCGGCCGGGATCCTCCAGCCAGAAGGGGGTGGGCCTGGCGTCACTGAGTGCGCGGGCGGAGTCCATGCATTATCAGCCACTTTCTACGGATAGTTGATGGTCGTACGTTCCACCGCTGTCGACCGTACGTCAGGCGGTGGCCTTGCGACGGTTGCCCAGCCACTGGCCGCCGACGGTCAGCACGACGGCGGCGAGGAACATCGCGGTGCCGATGACGTTCACCTGCACCGGGATGCCGCGCTGCGAGGCGCCCCAGACGAACATCGGGAAGGTGACCGTGGTCGGGCCCGAGTTGAACTGGGTGATGATGAAGTCGTCGAAGGAGAGGGCGAAGCTGAGCAGCGCGCCCGCCGCGATGCCGGGCGCCGCCAGCGGCAGGGTGACCCTCAGGAAGGTCTGGAGGGGGGTCGCGTAGAGGTCCTGGGCGGCCTGTTCGAGCCTCGGGTCCATGCTCATCACGCGTGCCTTGACCGCCGTCACCACGAAGCTGAGGCAGAACATGATGTGCGCGATGAGGATGGTGGTGAAGCCGAACGGGATGCGCATGTTGAGGAAGAGCGTCCCGAGCGAGGCGGCCATGACCACCTCGGGCATCGCCATCGGCAGGAAGATCATCGCACTGGTGGCGGAGCGGCCTCGGAAGCGGTAACGGGCCAGCGCGAAGGCGACCATGGTGCCGAGCACGGTGGCGCCGAGGGTGGCGAGCACCGCGATCCGCAGGCTGAGCGAGAGCGACTGGCACATGCCCGCCACCCCGCAGGGGTTGGTCCAGGCGTCGGTGGAGAACTCGTTCCACTCGTAGTTGAACTTGCCGGTCGGCTTGTTGAAGGAGAAGGCCAGCACGACCAGGTTGGGCAGCACCAGGTAGGCGAGGGCCAGCAGGCCGGCCAGCACCACCAGGTGGGCTCGGATCCACTTGGACATCCGGGACATCAGACCAGATCCTCCGTCCCGGCCTTGCGCATGTAGACCGTCACCATGCCCAGGATCAGGGCCATCAGGATGAAGCTCAGCGCGGCCGCCGTGGGGTAGTCGAGCACGTTCAGGAACTGCTTCTGGATGCCGTTGCCGACCATCTGCTCGCTCGGCGAGCCCAGCAGCTGGGCGTTGATGTAGTCGCCGGAGGCCGGGATGAAGGTCAGCAGGGTGCCCGCGACCACGCCCGGCAGCGAGATCGGGAAGGTGACCTTGCGGAAGGTGGTGAACGGCCGGGCGTAGAGGTCGCCGGCCGCCTCGTGCAGGCGCGGGTCGATCCGCTCCAGCGAGGTGTACAGCGGCAGGATCATGAACGGCAGGAAGTTGTAGGTCAGGCCGCAGACCACGGCGAGCGGCGTGGCCAGCACCCGGTCGCCGTCGGTGAGGCCCAGCAGGTTGGTGACGTCCAGGACGTGCAGCGCGTTCAGCGCGCCGACCACCGGGCCGCCGTCGGACAGGATGGTCTTCCAGGCCAGCGTGCGGATCAGGAAGCTGGTGAAGAACGGCGCGATGACCAGGATCAGGACGACGTTGCGCCAGCGCTTGCTCGCCTTGAAGGCGATCGTGTACGCGAGCGGGTAGCCGATGGCCAGGCAGAGCACGGTGGCGACGGCCGCGTAGGAGAACGAGCGCAGGAAGTGCCACTTGTACTCGGCCAGGGCGTCCCAGTAGGTCGAGAAGTGCCAGGTGACCTTGAAGCCCTGTTCGAGCGAGCCGGTCTGCAACGAGGTCGAGCCCTGGTAGAGCATCGGGACGGCGAAGAAGACCACCAGCCAGGCGATGCCGGGCAGTAGCAGCCAGTACGGGGTGAGCTTGCGCCGGGGCTTCGGGGCCGGTTCCCGCGACGGGCTGCTGTCAGGGGGTGGGGCCTGGGGCGGCGCGGCCGGGGTGGTGGTGGTCACGCGGCCTCCTCCGTGGTGCCCGCGTCGATCGCCTGCGCGGCGTCCAGGGCGAAGGAGTGCGCCGGGTTCCAGTGCAGCAGGACGTCGGCGCCGGGGACGATCCGGGCGTCGCGCTCCATGTTCTGCTCGAAGACGGTGACCTCCTGGCCCCCGTCGGTGCGCACCACGTACTGGGTGGAGACCCCGATGAAGCTGGAGTCGAGCACGGTGCCGGCCAGCTTGTTGCGGCCGTCAGCGACCTGTTCGGAGGCGTGGGTGATGGTGATCTTCTCCGGGCGCACGCCCAGGTGGACGCGCTTGGCGTCGGTGGCGCAGCGGGCCCTGGGCACGGCGAGCCGGGCGCCGGCCGCGCTGAGCAGCAGGTCGCCGCCGTCGGTGCCGGTGACCTCGGCGGGCAGCAGGTTGGACTGGCCGAGGAAGTTGGCCACGAAGGTGGTGGCGGGGTTCTCGTACAGCTCGGCGGGCGCGCCCAGCTGCTCGACCCGGCCGCCGTTCATCACCGCGATGGTGTCGGCCATGGTCATGGCCTCCTCCTGGTCGTGGGTGACGTGCACGAAGGTGATCCCGACCTCGGTCTGGATCCGCTTGAGCTCCAGCTGCATCTGGCGGCGGAGCTTGAGGTCGAGCGCGCCCAGCGGCTCGTCCAGGAGGAGCACCTGGGGGTGGTTGATCAGCGCGCGGGCGACCGCGACGCGCTGCTGCTGGCCGCCGGAGAGCTGGTGCGGCTTGCGCCGGGCGTACTGGCCGAGTTCGACCAGTTCCAGCATCTCGTCGACCTGCCTCTTGACGTCTTTCCTGCCGCGCCGGCGCAGGCCGAAGGCGACGTTCTCGAAGATGTCCAGGTGCGGGAAGAGCGCGTAGCTCTGGAAGACGGTGTTCACCGGCCGCTTGTACGGGGGCAGGGCGGTGACGTCCTGGCCGCCGATCAGGACGGTGCCGGAGGTGGGCTCCTCCAGGCCGGCGATCATGCGCAGGGTGGTGGTCTTGCCGCAGCCGGAGGCGCCGAGCAGGGCGAAGAAGGAGCCCTGCGGGACGGTCAGGTCGAGCGGGTGGACGGCGGTGAAGGAGCCGTAGGTCTTGCCTATGCCGGTGAGCCGGACGTCGCCGCCGACGGCCGCGGCGCGCTGCTGGTCTGTCATGGGGTGGTGTCTTCCTGGGATTGGCTGCCGGGAGGTGGGGTCAGGCGCCGATGAGCTTGGAGAACTTCTGCTCGAAGTCGCTCTCCTCGCTCTCCGAGAGCGTGCGGAACACGTGCGCCTTGACCGCCATCTCGGGGGTGGGTACGACCAGCGGGTTGGCCGCGGTGTCCGGGGCGATGCCCGCGAGCTCGTCCTTCATCCCGGTGACGGCGGAGACGAAGCCGATGCCCGCGACCAGCTGCGCCGCGATCTTCGGCTGATAGTAGAAGTCGATCAGCTTCTCCGCGTTCGTCTTGTGCCGCGCCTTGGCCGGGACCAGCATGTTGTCGGTCGAGGCGATGTAGCCCTTCTCCGGGATGACGAACTCGATGTCCGGGTTGTCGGCGCGCAGCTGGATCAGGTCGCCGCCCCAGGCGACGCAGGCCGCGATGTCGCCGGCCGAGAGCTCCTGGCCGTAGTCGTTGCCGGTGAAGCGGCGGATCTGCTTGCTGTCGACAGCCTTCTGGAGCCGGGCGACCGCGCCGTCGTAGTCGTCCGCGGTGAACCTCTCGGTGCCCTTGCCCTGGTCCAGCAGGACCATCCCGATGCTGTCGCGCATCTCGGAGAGGAAGGTCACCCGGCCCTTGAGGTCGGGGTCGTCCAGCAGCTGGGAGACGCTGGTGACCTCCTTGCCCTTCGTCGCCTTCCGGTTGTAGGCGATGACGGTCTGGATGCCCGCCCACGGGTAGGAGTACAGCCGGCCCGGGTCCCAGTCGGGGGCGCGGAAGCGCGCCTCGATGGTGGTGATCGCGGTGGTGACGTTCGCCGGGTCGAGCTTCTGCGCCCAGCCGAAGCGGATCAGCCGGGCGGCCATCCAGTCGGTGAGCACCATCAGGTCGCGGCCGGTGTCCTGGCCGGAGGCCAGCTGCGGCTTGACCTTGCCGAAGAACTCGACGTTGTCGTTGACGTCCTCGTTGTACTTCACCTTGATGCCGGTGGCCGCGGTGAAGGCGTCCAGGGTGCCGTGCTTCTCCTTGTCCTTCTCGTCCGTGTCCACGTACAGCGGCCAGTTGGAGAAGTTGACCTCCTTCTGCGTCTCCGAGAGGTCCGGAGCGGCGTTCGCGGTCGAGTCGCCGGTCGCCCGGGGGGCCGCCGGGATGCCGCAGGCCGCCAGGGTGCCCGCTCCGGCGGTCAGGGCGGCGGCGCGCAGCAGGGTGCGGCGGCCGAGCGCCGCCCGACCACTCGTCAGGCTGCGTTCCCAGGCCCTGCGGACCGGTTCGGGCAGACCGTCGGTGAGCTCGTTGAACGCCATGGAACGGGCCTCCTGGGGGAGATGGGGTGTGGGGGCACCCGGGTGGGCCGAGGGGGTTATCTGTCTCCGAAGACGGTGCGGTGCCAGTCCTTGCGGGCCACCGCGGTGGTGTCGAACATGACGTGCTTGACCTGGGTGTACTCGTCCAGCGAGTACTGGGACATGTCCTTGCCGTAACCGGACGCCTTGTAGCCGCCGTGCGGCATCTCGCTGATGATCGGGATGTGGTCGTTGACCCAGACGCAGCCGGCCGCGATCTCCCGGGTGGCGCGCAGCGAGCGGTGCACGTTGCTCGTCCAGGCGGAGGCGGCCAGCCCGTACGGGGTGTCGTTGGCCAGCCGCAGGCCCTCGTCGTCGCCGTCGAAGGCCAGCACGGCCAGGACCGGCCCGAAGATCTCGCCCTGCACGACCTCGCTGTCCTGGGCCGCGCCGGTGATCAGGGTGGGCGGGTAGTACGCGCCCCGGGTGAGGTCGGTGCCGTCGTGGCCCTTCTCCGGGACCAGGCCGCCGGTGACCACGGTGGCGTACGAGCGGGCGCGCTCCACGAAGCCGGCCACCCGGTCCCGGTGGGCGTGGGAGACCATCGGTCCGAGGTCGGTCCGCGGGTTCAGCGGGTCGCCGATCCGGATCGCCGCGTACAGCTCGGCCACCCCGGCGACGAAGGCGTCGTACAGCGGGCGCTGGACGTAGGCGCGGGTGGCGGCGGTGCAGTCCTGACCGCCGTTGATCAGCGAGGCGGCGACCACGCCGTGCACGGCGGCGTCCAGGTCGGCGTCGTCGAAGACCACGAACGGGGCCTTGCCGCCGAGTTCCAGGTGGGTGCGCTTGACGCTCGCGGTGGCGATCTCGGCGACCCGCTTGCCGACGCCGGTGGAACCGGTGAAGGAGACCATCGCGACGTCCGGGTGCCCGACCAGGTGCTCGCCCGCGGTGCGCCCGGCGCCGGTGACCACGTTGACCACGCCGTCCGGGATGCCCGCGGCGGTGCAGGCCCGGGCGAACATCAGCGAGGTCAGCGGGGTCAGCTCGGCCGGCTTGAGGACGATGGTGTTGCCCGCGGCGATCGCCGGGAGGATCTTCCAGGCGGCCATCTGCAGCGGGTAGTTCCACGGCGAGATCGAGCCGACCACGCCCACCGCCTCGCGCCGCACGTACGAGGTGTGGTCGCCGGAGTACTCGCCGGCCGCCTTGCCCTCCAGGTTGCGGGCGGCGCCGGCGAAGAAGGCGGCGTTGTCGATGGTGCCGGGGACGTCGAACTCGGTGGCCAGCTTGACCGGCTTGCCGGTCTGCGAGGTCTCCACCCGGGCCAGGTCGTCGGCCGCCCCGGCCAGCACGGCGGCCAGCCGGGTGAGCGCCTCGGAGCGGGCGCCGGGGGTGGCCGAGGACCAGCCGGGCAGCGCGGCCTTCGCGGCGGCGACGGCGGCGTCCACGTCCTCGGGGCCGGCCAGGGCGATCCGCTCGACCACGCTGCCGTCGGCGGGGTTGACGACCTGGAAGGGTTCGCCGCTCCCCCGGGTCAGGCGGCCCGCGATGTACTGCGCGCCCGGGGCGAAGTCGGTCAGGTCCATCTGGTTCCTCCAAGTGCCGTGGTTCGACCGCTGCGGGGTGAGGCGTCCGCGCCGGGGGTCTGCGGTCCCGCTGACCTTGCCCGGTGCGGGGTTGGGGTGACAAGGGTCACTCCGACAGTCTCGGCACGAAGGGCCTTACAGGGTGCAAGGGTGCGGGCAGGGCGACAGGTCGTCATCACGATGGATGATTTACCTGACACCCTGATCACCCTGATCGCCCGGAGGCCCGCGATGCTCCCCACCGTCGCCCGAATCCTCGACCTGGACGTGATGCGGCGCGGCCTGCCCCAGGTCGTGGCCGGCGCCGACCACCTGGAGCGGCCGGTCCGCTGGGTGCACGTCAGCGAGCTGCCCGACGTCGCCGGGATGCTCCGCGGCGGCGAGCTGGTGCTGACCACCGGCATCGCGCTGCCCGAGGATCGGGAGGGCCTGGCCCGCTACGTCCACGAGCTGGACGAGGTCGGGGTGGCGGGCCTGGTCGTCGAGTTCGGGCGGCGCTACTTCGACTCGCTCCCCCGCGCCCTGGTCAACGCCGCCGAGCAGCGCGGGCTGCCGCTGATCACGCTCCGCCGCGAGCTGCGCTTCGTCGCCGTCACCGAGGCCGTGCACGCGCTGGTCGTCAACGCCCAGCTGGAGCAGCTGCGCGCCTCCGAGTCCGTCCACCAGGTCTTCAACGAGCTGGTGGTGGAGGGCGCCGAGGCGCCCGAGGTGATCCGCCAGGTGGCCCGGATGGCGGGCTCGCCCGTCGTCCTGGAGAACCTGGCCCACCAGGTGCTCGCCCACGACACCGCCGGGCGCTCGGAGTCCGAGGTGCTGGAGGACTGGGAGCGCCGCTCCCGCGGGGTCCGGCCGGCCGGGCGCACCGGCCACGACCCGCGCAGCGGCTGGCTGGTCACCACCGTCGGCGCCCGCGGCCAGGACTGGGGCCGGCTGGTGCTGGTCCAGGAGCCCGGCCCGCTGCCCGAGGGCGAGGCCCATCCGCACACCATGCTGCTGGAGCGCGGCGCCTCCGCGCTGGCGCTCAACCGGCTGGTGGTGCGCGACCGGGAGAGCCTGGAGCGGCAGACCCACCGCACCCTGCTCTCGGGCATCCTCACCCACGCGCTGACCGTCTCCGAGGCGGCGCTGCGCGCCCAGGCCCTCGGCGTCCCGCTGGAGGGCCGCCGGCTGGTCGGCGTGGTGCTGCGCCAGCGACGCGGGCCGATCCCGGCCGCGCTGGAGGCGCAGGCCCGGCTGCGCGACTTCACCGAGCTGGCGGCCGGCGCGGTCCGGGCCTGCCGGCTGACCGCCCTGGTCGGCGCGCTGGACGACGAGGCCGTCGGCCTGCTGATCGCGCTCGGCACCCAGCAGGACGAGCACGCCTCACTGGACGCCCTCTCCGCCGCGCTGCGCCGGATGTCGGCCGAGTCCGGCCGGGAGGGCACCGACCCGGCGGGCCCGGTGGTCGCGGTCGGCTCCTCGGTCGGCTCGGTGCGCGACGCCCGGCGCACCCTGCTGGAGGCCACCCAGGTCGCCGACGCCGCCCTGCACGACGCGCCCGGCGGCCGCAGCTCCTCCTACTACCGCCTGCCGGACGTCCGGCTGCGCGGCCTGCTCCACCTGCTGCGCGACGACGCCCGGCTGCAGACGTACGTGGAAAGGGAGTTGGGCCCGCTGCTGGCCCACGACGCCGAGCACAACGGCCAGTTGGTGCGGATGCTGCGGATCTACCTGGAGCAGGGCCGCAACAAGTCGGCCGCGGCGGACGCCGCGCACCTGTCCCGGCCCTCCTTCTACGACCGGCTGCACAAGGTCGAACGCATCCTCGGCGTCGACCTCGACCAGGTGGAGTCCTGCCTCTCCCTGCACGTGGCGCTGCTCGCGCTGGACGCGGTGCGACGCTGAGCCCGTGCCTCACACCCCGGTGATGCGGCCCCAGACCTTGTGCAACTCCGGCCGCTCGGCAGAGGTGACGTCGCGCATGGTGTGCAGCCGCTCGCGCATCTCGTCGGTCGGGAACACCAGCGGGTTCTCGGCGAGTTCGGCCTTCTCCTTGTCCCCGCTGGCGGCCAGCACCTCGCGGGCGGCCGGCACCGGGCAGATGTACTGGACGAACGCGGCGAGTTCGGCGGCCACCTCGGGCCGGTAGTAGTAGTCGACCAGCAGCTCGGCGTTGCGCTTGTGGGCGGCCCGGTTGGGGATCATCAGGCTCTCCGCCCACAGCTCGCCGCCCTCCTCGGGCACCACGAACTCGATGTCCGGGTTCTCGGCGGTGAGTTGGACGGCGTCGCCGGAGTAGGCCTGGCAGGCGAGCGCCGCGCCGGAGGCGAGGTCGCTGGTGTAGTCGTTGCCGGTGAAGCGCCGGACGTGGCCGCTGTCCACCGACTTCTGGACCAGGTCCATCGCCTTGCGGGCGTCGTCGTCGCCGAAGTTCGCGATGTCCGCGCCCTGGGAGAGCATCAGCAGCCCGAGGGCCTCGTCCAGCCCGGCGAACAGCGTGACCCGGCCCTTGAGGTCGGGCGCCCACAGGTCGGCGGTGGACTTGATCTCCCGGCCGAGCGCCTTGCGGTTGTAGGCGATGCCGGTGATCCCGGACTGCCACGGCACGCTGCGCCTGCGCCCGGGGTCGAAGGCCGGGTCGGCGAGCTGCGGGTCCAGGTTGGCGGTGACGTTGGGCAGGTTGGCCCGGTCCATGGCCTGCACCCAGCCCAGCGAGACGTACCGGCCGGCCATCCAGTCGCTGATCACCATCAGGTCCCGGCCGGGGGCGGCGCCCTGGGTGAGCACCGGGCTGATCTTGCCGAAGAACTCGTCGTTGTCGTTGATGTCCTCGGTGTAGGTGACCGCGACGCCGCTCTCCGCGCTGAACGCGTCCAGGGTCGGCCGCCCGCCCGCGTCGTCGGTGTCGATGTACTGCGTCCAGTTGGAGAAGGCGAGCCGCTTGTCGCCCTCCGAGCGGTCCGGCGCCGAACGGCGGTCCTCGTCCACGTACGCGGACGGGATGCCGCAGCCGGTCAGCGTGCCGGCGCCGAGCAGCGCGACCCCGCCGAGCACGGACCGGCGGCGGAACGACGGGGAGTCGACGGGACGGCGGGTCAGGGTGGAGCTTCTGGGCATGAGCGGCCTTCCGGAGCGTGGGACGGCCCCGGGCACACGAGTGCACGGGGCCGTCCTGGTAGGTACGTCAGACAGTGTGCGCGTCGGTCAGCGACAGCACCTCGTCCAGCACCGCGAGGCCGGTCTTGGCCTCCTCCTCGGTGACGGTGCACGGCGGGACGACGTGGAAGCGGTTCATGTTGACGAACGGCCAGAGCCCGCGCTGCTTGCAGGCGGCGGCCAGCTCGGCCATCGGCGCGTTGTCGGCGCCGGCCGCGTTGTAGGGCACCAGCGGCTCGCGGGTCTCCCGGTCCTTCACCAGGTCGAGCGCCCAGAACACGCCGAGGCCGCGGACCTCGCCGATCGACGGGTGCCGCTCGGCCAGCTCGCGCAGACCGGGGCCGAGCACGGTCTCGCCGATGTGCCTGGCGTTCTCGACGATGCCCTCCTCCGCCATGGTGCCGATGGTCGCCACCGCGGAGGCGCAGGCCAGCGGGTGGCCGGAGTAGGTGAGCCCGCCGGGGAAGGCCCGCTCGGCGAAGGTGGCCGCGATCTCGGCGCTGATCGCCACGCCGCCCAGCGGCACGTAGCCCGAGTTGACGCCCTTGGCGAAGGTGAGCAGGTCCGGGGTGACGCCCCAGTGGTCGGCGGCGAACCACTCGCCGGTGCGGCCGAAGCCGGCCATCACCTCGTCCAGGATGAACACGATCCCGTAGCGGTCGCAGATCTCCCGCACCCCGGCCAGGTAGCCGGCCGGCGGGACCAGGACGCCCGCGGTGCCGACCACCGTCTCCAGGATGACCGCCGCGACGGTGCCGGGCCCCTCGAACGCGATCACCTGCTCCAGGTGCTCCAGCGCGCGCTCGCACTCCTGTGCCTCGTTCTCGGCGTGGAAGTTGGTGCGGTATGGGTACGGCCCCCAGAAGTGCACCACTCCGGAGACCCCGGTCTCGTTGGCCCAGCGCCGCGGGTCGCCGGTGAGGGCGATCGCGTTGGCGGTGGCGCCGTGGTACGAGCGGTAGGTGGACAGCACCTTCTGGCGGCCGGTGTGCAGCCGGGCCAGCCGGATGGCGTTCTCGTTGGCCTCGGCTCCGCCGTTGGTGAAGAAGATCTTGTCCAGGTCGCCGGGGGTGCGCTCGGCGATCAGCCGGGCGGCCTCGCTGCGCGACTCGACCGCGAAGCCGGGCGCGATGGTGCAGAGCTTCGCCGCCTGCTCCTGGATCGCGGCGACCACCTTCGGGTGCTGGTGCCCGATGTTGGTGTTGACCAGCTGCGACGAGAAGTCGAGGTAGCGGTTGCCGTCGTAGTCCCAGAAGTACGAGCCCTCGGCGCCGGCCACCGCGAGGGGGTCGATCAGCGCCTGGGCGGACCACGAGTGGAAGACGTGCGCGCGGTCGGCGGCCTTGACGGCCTGGCCGGCGGCTGAGTCAGCGGTGGGGATGCTCATGCCGGTAAGGCTAGGACGGCCCGTACCCGATGGGCAGTTCCATCGTGTCAGCCGGTCGCGCCAACCGCCGACAGGATGCAAAGACACAGGGCCCGGGTCGAGAAGACCCGGGCCCATGGTCAGTTCACCTGACTTTTTAAAGTGATCAGATCGCGGTCATTCCGCGCTCGATGGTCACGACCCGCTCAGATCGCGGTCATTCCGCGCTGGATGGTCACGACCCGCTCAGATCGCGGTCATTCCGCGCTGGATGGTCACGACCCGCTCAGATCGCGGTCATGACGTGCTTCACGCGGGTGTAGTCCTCGAAGCCGTACGCCGACAGGTCCTTGCCGTAGCCGGACTTCTTGAAGCCACCGTGCGGCATCTCGGCGACCAGCGGGATGTGGGTGTTGATCCAGACGCAGCCGAAGTCCAGGCGGCGCGACATCCGCATGGCGCGGGCGTGGTCCTTGGTCCACACCGAGGAGGCCAGCGCGAACTCGACGCCGTTGGCGTACTCGACGGCCTGGTCCTCGTCGGAGAACTTCTGCACGGTGATGACCGGGCCGAAGACCTCGTTCTGGATGATCTCGTCATCCTGGTTCAGGCCGGAGACGACGGTCGGGGCGTAGAAGTAGCCCTGGTCGCCGACCCGGTGGCCACCGGCCTCGACCTTGGCGTGGGCGGGCAGCCGCTCGATGAAGCCGGAGACCTGCTTCAGCTGGTTGGCGTTGTTCAGCGGGCCGTAGAGCACGTCCTCGTCGTCGACGCCGCCGGTCTTGGTCTCGGCCGCGGCCTTGGCCAGCGCCTCGACGAAGGCGTCGTGGATCGACTCGTGCACCAGCACGCGGGTGGCGGCGGTACAGTCCTGGCCCGCGTTGAAGTAGCCCGCCACCGAGATGCCCTCGACGGCCTCGGCGATGTCGGCGTCCTCGAAGACCACGACCGGGGCCTTGCCGCCCAGCTCCAGGTGGACGCGCTTGACGTCCTTGGAGGCCGACTCGGCGACCGAGATGCCGGCGCGGACCGAGCCGGTGATGGAGGCCATCGCCGGGGTCTTGTGCTCGACCATCAGCTTGCCGGTCTCGCGGTCGCCGCAGATGACGTTGAAGACGCCGGCCGGCAGCTCCATGTCCTTGAGGATGCCGCCGATGATCTCGGCCAGCAGCACGGTGGAGGCCGGGGTGGTGTCGGAGGGCTTCAGCACGACGGCGTTGCCCGCGGCGATGGCCGGGGCGAACTTCCAGACGGCCATCATCATCGGGTAGTTCCACGGCGCGACCTGGGCGCAGACGCCGACCGGCTCGCGGCGGATGATCGAGGTCATCCCGTCCATGTACTCACCGGCGGCCTTGCCCTCCAGCAGGCGGGCGGCACCGGCGAAGAAGCGGATCTGGTCCACCATCGGGCCGATCTCCTCGGAGAGGGTCAGCGCGCGGGGCTTGCCGGTGTTGCGGACCTCGGTGTCGACGATCTCGTCGGCACGGGCCTCGACGGCGTCGGCGATCTTGAGCAGCAGCTTCTGCCGGGTGCTCGGGGTGGAGTCGCGCCAGACCGGGAACGCGGCGGCGGCGGAGGTCATCGCGGCGTCCACGTCAGCGGCACCGGACAGCGGCGACGTCGCGTAGACCTCGCCGGTGGTCGGGTCGACGATGTCGAGCGTGCGGCCGTCAGCCGCGTCGACGAACTCACCGTTGATGTAGTTGCGCAGCGTGCGAAGGTCGCTCACGGATCTCTCCTCGGTCTGGGCCTGCGGCGTTGCAGATTCCGGCGCCATGGTACGTCGGACCAACCGGCGTACGAAGGGTCCCGAGTGGCCGGGCCCGGGACGGCGCGGTCCACTGGTGGCGGTACGCGCGCCGCCCCTCGGGGTTCGCGCGCGTACCGTGCCAGGGTAACCACACGACTGCTGGTATCGACAGGTCGAGTGCGCTTGGGCAATGAAATCCGCATGCGATTTCCAAGATCACGACGAAATCAGCAGTTTCCGAGCTTGCGAACGTAGAAGCGATCAGGCACAGTGGCCGCGTGGCCAACCGCGACCGGAACGCCAGCGTTCCCCTCGACGCCGCCTCCAAGGCGATCATCGAGCAGCTCCAGGAGGACGGGCGTCGCCCGTACGCCGCCATCGGCAAGGCCGTCGGCCTGTCCGAGGCAGCCGTGCGGCAGCGCGTCCAGAAGCTGCTCGACCAGGGCGTGATGCAGATCGTCGCCGTCACGGACCCGCTCACCGTCGGTTTCACCCGCCAGGCGATGGTCGGAATCCGGGTCGAGGGCGACATCGAGCCCGTCGCCGACGCGTTGGCCGCCCTCGACGAGGTCGACTACGTCGTCTGCACCGCAGGCTCGTTCGACCTCCTGGCCGAACTGGTCTGCGAGGACGACGAGCACCTGCTCGAACTGATCAACAAGCGCATCCGCGCCCTTCCCGGCGTGCGGAGCACCGAGAGCTTCGTTTACCTGAAGCTCCGGAAACAGACCTACACCTGGGGCACCCGATGACAGCCGACCCGGCGCAGAAGGACCTTTCCAAGACCGCCTACGACCACCTGTGGATGCACTTCACCCGCATGTCGTCGTACGAGAACTCCCCCGTGCCGACGATCGTCAAGGGCGAGGGCACCTACGTCTGGGACGACAAGGGACGCAAGTACCTCGACGGCCTCGCCGGCCTGTTCGTCGTCCAGGCCGGCCACGGCCGTGAGGAGCTCGCCGAGGCCGCCGCCAAGCAGGCCAAGGAGCTCGCCTTCTTCCCGGTGTGGAGCTACGCCCACCCGAAGGCCGTCGAGCTGGCCGAGCGCCTGGCCAACTACGCCCCGGGCGACCTGAACAAGGTCTTCTTCTCCACCGGTGGCGGCGAGGCCGTCGAGACCGCCTGGAAGCTCGCCAAGCAGTACTTCAAGCTGACCGGCAAGCCGACCAAGTACAAGGTCATCTCGCGCGCCGTCGCCTACCACGGCACCCCCCAGGGCGCCCTGTCGATCACCGGCCTGCCGGGCCTGAAGGCCCCGTTCGAGCCGCTGGTGCCGGGCACCCACAAGGCCCCGAACACCAACATCTACCGCGCCCCGGCCTTCCTCGAGGGCCCCGACGGCACGGTCGACCCCGAGGCCTACGGCCGCTGGTGCGCCGACGAGATCGAGGTGGCCATCCTCAACGAGGGCGCCGAGACCGTCGCCGCCGTCTTCGTCGAGCCGGTCCAGAACGCCGGTGGCTGCTTCCCGCCGCCGCCCGGGTACTTCCAGCGCCTGCGCGAGATCTGCGACCGCCACGACGTGCTGCTGGTCTCGGACGAGGTCATCTGCGCCTTCGGCCGCCTGGGCACCATGTTCGGCGCCGACAAGTTCGGCTACCAGCCCGACATGATCACCTGCGCCAAGGGCATGACCTCGGGCTACTCCCCGATCGGCGCCACGATCATCTCGGACCGCCTGGCCGAGCCGTTCTACAAGGGTGACAACACCTTCCTGCACGGCTACACCTTCGGTGGCCACCCGGTCTCCTCCGCGGTGGCGCTGGCCAACCTCGACATCTTCGAGCGCGAGGGCCTGAACCAGCACGTGCTCGACAACGAGTCGGCGTTCCTGGGCACCCTGGACAAGCTGCGCGACCTGCCGATCGTCGGCGACGTCCGCGGCAACGGGTACTTCTACGGCATCGAGCTCGTGAAGGACAAGGTCACCAAGGAGTCGTTCAACGACGAAGAGGTCGAGCGCGTCCTCTACGGCTTCCTGTCGAAGGCCCTCTTCGACAACGGCCTGTACTGCCGCGCCGACGACCGTGGCGACCCGGTCATCCAGCTGGCCCCGCCGCTGATCTCCGACCAGTCGACCTTCGACGAGATCGAGCAGATCCTGCGGACCAGCCTGACCGACGCGTGGGCGAAGATCTGATCCCCTGAGCCTTCTTCCCCACCCTCCGCCGAAGGGCGGCCCCGCTCCC
>NZ_JBHUAF010000142.1:0-19301 GCF_042789895.1 Kitasatospora sp. NPDC056783 | reverse complement strand
CGCCTTCTCTACTTCACCGAGCCCGCGTCCGGAGCCAGAACGCCGCCGACGACCAGTCCGATGATCAGAACGCCGAGCAGTACCCGGTAGACCACGAACGGCAGGAAGCTGTTGTTCGAGATGTACTTCAGGAACCAGGAGATCGCCGCGTAGCCGACCACGAAGGCGATCGCGGTGGCCATGATGGTCGGCCCCCAGGCCGGCGCCGGGCCCTCGCCGATCTTGAACAGCTCCAGCGCCCCCGAGGCGAGCACCGCCGGGATGGCGAGCAGGAACGAGTAGCGGGCCGCCGCCTCCCGGCTGTAGCCGAGCAGCAGGCCCGCGCTGATCGTGCCGCCCGAGCGGGACACGCCGGGGATCAGCGCCAGGGCCTGGGCGAAGCCGTAGATCCCCGCGTGCGGCAGCGTGAGGTCGGTGATCGGACGGGCGTGGCGGACGGCCCGGGTGCGGTCGGCGAAGGCCAGGACCAGGCCGAAGACGATCAGCGTGGCGCCGATGATCCGCAGGTCGCGCAGGTGGGTCTCGATGGTGTCCTGGAACAGCTTGCCCAGGATGCCGATCGGCAGGGTGCCGATGATCACGAACCAGCCCATCCGCGCGTCCGGGTCCGAGCGCAGGGCCGGCCGGAACAGGGACAGTGCCCAGGTCTTGATGATCGAGACGATGTCCCGGCGGAAGTAGATCAGCACCGCCGTCTCGGTGCCGAGCTGGGTGACGGCCGTGAAGGCCGCGCCCGGGTCGTCCCAGCCCAGCAGGGCGGAGAAGACCCGCAGGTGGGCGCTGGAGGAGATCGGCAGGAACTCGGTGAGCCCCTGGATCAGGCCGAGGACGGCCCCGTGGAACCAGTCGATCACCGGACACCCGCCGGGGATATCCGTCGGGTGGGGGACAGGGGCGGCATGGGCGGGTCCTTGCGGGTCGGAAGGGCATGCGGAACCACCGCGGCCCGCCCGGCCCGCGGGCCGCGCGCGAGCCCGGCGCGCGGCTGATGGTACGGGGTGAAGGTAACAGTTCTTTGTTCACCCTTTGTCCGGCCTTTGCGCACAGGGCCCCTGTCGCTCCGCCACGACCCCGGGACCGCTCCGCCTCGGCCCCGGGACCGCCCCGCCTCGGCCCCGGGGCCGCCCCGCCACGACCCCGGGGCCGCCCCGCCTTGGCCCTGCCGCCGCCCCGGGACCGGCTTCGGCGGCGGTCCTGGCGCATGGGTCCGGATCGTCGGTCCGGGCCCGGGTGCGGTCCTAGAGCACCGGCCGGGCCCGGACCCAGGTGCGGTCCGCGGTCAGGTAGCGCTCGACCGCCAGGTCGGCCTCCGCGAGCGCCCGCTCGAACGCCTCGGTGCTGAGCGGGCGCGACAGGAAGGTCTGGGTCCAGGTGCCGTCCGGGAAGACGTACTCGCAGTGGACGGAGTTGACGCCGTCACCGACCGGGGTGGCCGAGACCAGCCGGGACCACGCGCCCGGGCCGATCGACCTCTCCCGCGGGACGTCGCGGTGCCAGTTCTCGCCCTCGCGCTGCACCAGCACGCAGCCGTCCTCGGCGACGTGCCGGCGGCAGGTCTCCAGCAGGCCCCGGCGGACGGCCGGGTCGCCGGCGTGCACCAGGAAGGAGGCGAGCACGACGACGTCGAACCGCTCGCCGAGGTCCAGCTCCTCGATCGGGCCGCACACCGTGCGGACGTCGGCGCGGACCCGGGCCAGCATCTCGGCGGACTCGTCCACGGCCGTCACGGAGAAGCCGCGGTCGGTCAGCGGGTGCGTCATCCGGCCGACGCCGCAGCCGAGTTCGAGGATGCGCGCGCCGGGTGGCACCGCGGCCTCGATCACGTCCGGGGCGTCACCCACCGGGAGGCGGCTCCACACCTCGACGGCGCAGCCGTCCGGGGTGATCGCGCCCTGGCCCGTTCCGTCGTAACCCTCGCGTCGCTCGGCTGTCATGCCGTTCATCCGAACACGGACGAGTGCGCGGGGGAAGAGGGCGACCCCGAAGTACCGGATCCCGCCACGGGGGTGTGGGGGCGGCGGGATGCCGGGGCGCGCACGGGGGCGGCCTACCGCGGGCCGTCCTCCAGGTCGGCCAGGGTCGTGTGCAGCCAGGCGAGTTCGGCCTCGGTGGTGGCGCGGGCGACCAGCAGCAGGCCGCGCCGGAACGGGTCGGCGAACTCCTCGGCGCCGACCGGGCGGTCGCCCTCGTAGAAGAAGCTGGCCGGTTCGGCCAGGAAGGCCAGCCGACGGCGGAGCACGGTGGCCTGGGCGGCGGGATCGGAGAGGTGTCGCAGGAAGGCGAGCAGGGTGAACCAGCGGTTCTCGTCGCTGACGTCGAGCGGTTCGGGCTCGCGCAGCCGGTCGAGCAGGGCGGCGCGGCCGGCCTCGGTGAGGTGGAGGGTGTGCCGGGGCGCGGCGGCGCTGCCCGGCTCGGTCTCGCGGCGCAGCAGGCCGTCCGCCTCCAGGCGCTTGATCGCGGGGTAGAGCGTGCCGTCGCTGATCGGGCGGACGTGGCCGGTGAGGGCGGCGAGGTGGCGGCGCAGTTCGTAGCCGTGCAGGGGCCGGTCGTACAGGAACCCGAGGATGGCGAGCTTCAGCATGGGGCCACTCTCCCAGATCCGCCTCGACGCGGTTGTACATTGCTTTCGAGATACCTCGTGATCGATGTATGGTCTCTTCTCGAAGCCCCCTCCGGAGAAGGAGCGAATGAGCATGCGCGAGGCCCCCGTCACCCCGAACGGCGACCGGATCCGCTGGGTCGAGCTGCCGGGTGCCGAACCGGCCCGGCTCTACCTGCACGGGCTGGGCGCCAGTTCGCCGGCCTACTTCACGGGCACCGCCGCCCACCCGCTGCTCGCCGGGAGGCGCTCGCTGCTGCTGGACTTGCTCGGCTTCGGCCTCAGCGACCGACCGACGGACTTCGGCTACACCCTGGAGGAGCACGCGGACGCGGTCGCCGCGGCGGTCGCGTCCGCAGGGTCGGACCGGGTCGAGGTGGTCGGTCACAGCATGGGCGGCGCGGTCGCGATCGTCCTCGCGCGGCGGCACCCGCGCCTGGTCGAGCGGCTGCTCCTGGTGGACGCCAACCTGGACCGGATCGAGCCCGATCGGCGCCACCCCGGCAGCGGCGGCATCGCGGCCTACACCGAGGAGGAGTTCCTGGCGGGCGGCCGGGAGGAGGTCGCCGAGCGGGTCGACCCGTTCTGGTGGTCGACCATGCGACTGGCCGGCCCGGAGGCGCTCCACCGCAGTGCCCGCCACCTGGCCCGGGCGACCGTCCCGGCCATGCGCGAGCTGCTGCTCGGCCTCGACCTCCCGCGCACGTTCCTCCACCCGGTGGCGGACGGCGAGCCGGCGGGTGCCGGCGCCCTCCGCGCAGCGGGAGTTCGGGTGGTCGCGGTGCCGGACTGCGGGCACAACATCATGCTCGACAACCCGGACGGCTTCGCGGCCGCCGCGGCCGAGGCGCTCGGACTGGGGTGAGCGGGCCGAGGGGCGGGTGGGTCCGAGGCGGGCGGACCGGCGTGGGTGGGCCCGAGGCGGGCGGCCGCGGAGCCGTCCGGCTGCTCGACCACGAACAGGCCGCCGGATCCGTGCTGTTGGAGTGTCTGGACTCGGCGCGCTCACTGCTCGACCCGCTCGACGATCGAACGATGCCGCGCGTGATCGCCGACCTCCTCGCGACGTTGACGCAGCGTCAGGCGCCTTCCGAACCGCCGTCGGGGCGTTTGAGCGGCCCGGCCGCTCAACGCTCCCGCAGCGGCACGAAGCGCACCGGCGTCCCCGGCCGGGCCTGGGCGGCGGCGGCCAGGTCGGCGGCCGGCACGACGCCGATCACCGGGTAGCCGCCGGTGGTCGGATGGTCGGCCAGGAACACCACCGGCTGTCCGTCCGGCGGGATCTGCACCGCGCCCAGCACCATGCCCTCGCTCGGCAGTTCGCCCTCGCGGGCGCGTTCGACCGGCGGGCCCTCGGTGCGCAGTCCGACCCGGTTTCCGGTCGGGGAGACCAGGTACCGGTCGCGGCCGAGCCGGGCTACCGCCTCCGGGGTGAACCAGTCCGCGCGCGGCCCGAGCCGCAGCCGCAGCACCAGTTCGGCCGGGGGAGCGGGCAGCGGTACCAGTTCGGGGCGGTCCCGGTGCGGCGGCGGGGTGCCGACCGGCAGCCGGTCCCCGACGGCCAGCGGGGCCGGGCCGAGCCCGGCGAGCAGGTCGGCCGAGCGGCTGCCGAGCACGGGTGGGACGGCGATCCCGCCCGCCACCGCCAGGTAGCCGCGCACTCCGGCCGTCGCCGTCCCCACCTCGACCACCGCTCCGTCCGGCACCAGGACGGGTGCGCCCCAGGCGGCCGCCCGTCCGTCCACCCGTACGGGCGAGGGGGCCCCGGTGACGGCGACCAGTACCGGTCCGGCGGCCCGCAGGGTGACCCCGCCGAGCGTGGTCTCCAGCCCGGCGGCACCGGGTCCGTTGCCGACCAGCCGGTTGGCCGCCCGCAGGGCCGGCTCGTCCAGAGCCCCTGCCCGGGGCACCCCGAGGTGGGCGACCCCGTGCCGCCCGAGGTCCTGGACCGTGGTCAGCGGCCCCGGCCGGACCACCACGAGTTCGCTCAACTCCGCCTCCTCTCAGGCGCGTTCCGCGGTGAAGCGGACCCGGGTGCCCGGCGCGAGCAGGGCCGGGGGCTCACGGCCGGTGTCCCAGAGGGTGAGCGCCGTGCGGCCGATCAGCTGCCAGCCGCCGGGGGAGGGGTGCGGGTAGACGCCGGTGTACGGGCCGGCCAGGGCCACCGAGCCGGTCGGGACGGAGCTGCGCGGGGTGGCCCGGCGCGGCACCTCGTACCGGGGCGGCAGGCCGGTGAGGTAGCCGAAGCCGGGGGCGAAGCCGCAGAAGGCGACGACGTACTCGGGTTCGGTGTGGATGCGGACGGCGGCGTCCTCGGAGACCCCCCAGAGCGCGGCGACCTCGGCGAGGTCGGCGCCGTCGTACACCGTCGGGACCTCCACCAGCGGCCCGTGCGTCGCGCCGGCCGCCGTCGGACGGGCGGTGCGCAGCAGCGCCGCCACCGCCTCGACGTCCGCGACGCCGTCCAGCAGCAGGGTTCGCGCGGCCGGCACCAGTTCCTCGACGGGGCCCAGCGCGCCGGCCTCCCGGCGTTCGCTCAGCCAGCCGTACAGCGCCGCCACCTCGGCCGTTCCGGGCAGCTCGACCAGCAGCGCCCGCTCACCGACCCGGCGCACCGGCCGGACCGTCACGTGAAGGCCTCCACCCGGACCCCGGCGGAGGCCAGGGCGCCGCGGATCCGCCAGGCGAGCTGGGCGGCGCCCGGGGTGTCGCCGTGGACGCACAGGGAGCGGGCCTCGACGTCGATCCGCTCGCCGCTGACGGCCTCCACCGAGCCGTCCCGGGCGATGCCGACGGCGCGGGTGATCACCGACTCGGGGTCGTGCACCACCGCGTCCGGCTCGCGGCGCGGGACGAGGGTGGCGGTGCGGGTGTACGCGCGGTCGGCGAAGGCCTCGGTGACCACCGGCAGTCCGACGCCCTCGGCCACCTCCAGCAGCAGTGAGCCCGGCAGGCCCAGCACGGGCAGCGGCCCGTCGCAGACCGCGCCCGCCCGCAGCACGCCGGCCACCACGGCCTCGGCCTGCTCGGAGTCGCCGACCACCCGGTTGTAGAGGGCGCCGTGCGGCTTGACGTAGGAGACCTTGGAACCGGCGGCGCGGGCGAACACCTGGAGGGCGCCGATCTGGTACGCGATCTCGTCGGCCAGCTCCTCCGGGGGCACGTCCATCGAGCGGCGGCCGAAGCCGGCGAGGTCCCGGTAGGAGACCTGGGCGCCGATCCGGACACCGCGCTCGGCCGCCAGGGCACAGACCCGGCGCATCGTCGAGGGGTCTCCGGCGTGGAACCCGCAGGCGACGTTGGCGCTGGTCACCACGGACAGCAGTGCCTCGTCGTCGGTCAGCGTCCAGCGTCCGAACCCCTCGCCGAGGTCCGCATTGAGATCGATCACCGCATCGGCCACGCCCGTCCGCCTCCCAGCAGCTGTTGAGCCAGATGGTAGGGCCTGCGGATGAAGGCCGTTGCCCGGGACCCGGAGCCCCGCGGGCGCCGCGGCGTGCGCCCGGGCGCGTACGCCCCGGGGCGCCGCTGCCCGAGGTGGTGTCCGGGCGCGAGCCGGCGCGGTTCAGTGCGCGGGAGCCGGTTCCCGGAACGCGCGCTCCAGCGGGCGCAGCGCCCGCAGCACGATCAGCAGCGGTATCGCGCCGAAGACTCCGAACGACATGTCGATGAATCGCCACGGCAGGGGGATCCCCCGCAGCGGTCCGCAGATCAGCGCGAGCGGGATGACGGCCCCGCAGGCGAGCACGGCCCAGCGGATCACCCAGATGTTGCGGACCGGGTCCTTGAGCGGGCCCCAGAAGGCGGCGGCGATCACCAGGTGGGCGAAGGCCAGCCAGTCGGTGCCGTAGGCGAGGAAGGGGTAGCGCTCGTCGGTCTCGACGAGGCCGGTGTGGACCCTTTCGAGCCAGGCCGTCGCCTCGGGGAAGTGGTCGCCCAGCGGGGCGGCCGGGCCGGAGGAGAGCTCCAGGAGCCAGCGGGTCTCGGTCTCCAGCGGGAACGCGGTGAGGCCGCTGAGCACCAGGCAGACCAGGAAGAACCAGAGCCACCGTCGGACCTTGCGAAGGATGACCGCGTGGTCGCCGTCCATCTCGCACACCTCCATGCCGAGCACGTCGAAGGGCGGGCGGAGCCTTGTCCCGCCCGCTCGGACCGACCCTAGACCCATCTTTTGAACATGTTCAACTCGCGCTCGACGGTGTGCCGGACGCACCGGTGCCCGGGTTCCGCGGAACCCGGGCACCGGTTTCGCGCTCGCGGCCGCTACGCCGTGTAGGTGTACGTCACCGGCGCGCTGGTCCCGCCCGCCGTGGTGACCGTGAGGTCCACCGGACCGGGCTGGGCGCCCGCCGGGGCCGTGGCCGTGCAGAAGGTCGGGCCGCAGGAGACGTGGGTGGCCGGCACTCCGCCGAAGGCCACCGTCCCGTACGTCAGGTTGCTGCCGGCCACCGTCACCCGGGTGCCGCCGGCGACCGGGCCGGAGGTGGTGTAGAGGGTGCCGAGCGCCGGTGCGGCCGGGGTCGGCGGGGTGCCGGTGTAGCCGAAGGCGCCCGGCGCCGCGGCCGTGCCGCCGGGCGTCGTCACGCTGACCGGGGCGCTGCCCGAGCCCGCGGGCGTGGTCACCGTGCAGGTGGTGTCGGTGCAGCGGCCGGGCGCCGGGAGGCCGCCGACCAGCACCATGCCGTTGGTCAGGTTGCTGCCGCTGACGGTCACCGCGGTGCCGCCCGCGGCCGGGCCGGTGGTGGTGTCGAGGCCGGTGACGGCCGGCGCGGCCTGGACGGTCGCCGGCAGGCGGGTCTGGCTGCCGAGGTCGTAGCCGGAGATGTGCCCGGTCGGGTCGGTGTCGTTCGGGTTGGAGACCGTCGCGGTGATCGCGCCGACGATCGGTACGCCGGGCGTGGTGGCCAGGTTGAGCTTCATGAAGTTGTAGCTCCCGACCGCCCGGGTGGCGGTGAACACGGCCTCCAGGTGGCGGTGGTCGGGGGAGAGGGCCGTGGTGAAGGTGTAGTCCGCGGGCGTGGGGAAGAACTGCGCGCCGTCGGTGGTGACGCCGGGCGGCAGGTCGAGGGTGATGTGGGTCGGCCCGGTCAGGTCCGTGGTGCCGGACACGGTCCAGGACACCGACATGTTGCCGGTGGTGAAGAAGCCGCCGGGGTAGTTCCCGCCCTGGGACACGGTCACGTGCTGGGCGGAGGCCGACGGGGTGTCGGCCGTGGCGGCGGAGGCGGTCGCACCGGTGGCGAGGACGGCACCGGTGGCGAGGGTGGTCACGGACAGCGTGGCGGCGAGGCCCGCTTTGGCCAGTCGAGTGAGCATAGGTCGATCATCACCGAACAAACGCGCCGCCCTCACGGTTTTCTCGAATACGAGTTCGGAAATGGCGGAATCCCGTCGGGAAAGCGTTCGGAACCGGCCGTCCGCACCGCCCCCAGCTGCCGCTGCGCCCGCCCGCAAGGTCCGTTTCGGTCGATGTCGGTGCGAACCTCTAATCTTGTCCCCCGTGACCGCCATCGCAGACCCGCCCACCGAGCCCGGCCTCCGCCCGCCCGCCGGCCCGGCCGCCGCGCGCCCCGCGCCCGGCCCCGCCGCCGACGAGGGCCTGGCCCGCCGGCTCAAGGCGCTGGCCTGCACCGCCCCGCTGCACGACCTCGACAACCGCAAGGTCAACCTGGCCGGCGAGTACGGCGGCTACGCGATGGCCGAGGTCGGCCTCGCCGCGATCGACCTGGTCACCCTGCACATGGACTTCGACACCGGGGCCGACCGCGAGATAGTCCTCGCCCGGCTGCTGCCCCGGGTCGCCGCCCAGGCCCCCGGCCGCCCCGCCGCCGAGCACGAGCGGGTCGCCCGCTGGGTGCTGGAGTCGATGATCAACGTCGGCAGCGTGGACCGCGGCTTCCGCGCCGTCTACGGCACCTTCGGCGCGGACGGCGAGTACGTCCGCCGCGACTACGACTTCAAGCTGATCGAAGAGGTCCCCGGCCCCGACGGCGGCGTCTACCTGCGCACCACCGACGAGGCGGTCAACGTCCTGGTCGGCGCGCTCGACACCGACGTCACCTCGGCCCAGATCGCCGCCGAGGTCAAGCTGGAGGTGCTGATCCGCCGGGGCCGCCTGGCCGACGCCCAGCTCGCCGCCGAACAGGCCCGCTACCGCACCGTCCAGTACGCCGAGACGCTGCGCCGCGCCCTGGACGCGACCCGCCGCAACGTCCGCGCGGTCGACTGGATGCGCGCCATCCCCGACCTCATCGAGGAGGCGCTGGACCACATCGCCGACCGCTACCGGCACGAGAACGCGATTCTCACCAACATCCGCAAGGCCCGCGACGAGGCCGAGGAGCCCGAGCACAAGCGCCGCGCCGCCGAACTGGTCGACATCGTCAAGGACTGCATCCGCCGCCACACCCAGCTCCAGACCCGCCTGCTGGAGGCCGGCCCGCTGTTCCGCGCCGAGCAGGACCGGCAGGCCTTCGCCACCCCCGGCGCCCGCAGCGGCATCGACCTCTACGGGCAGCTGCTCGCCCCCGTGCTGCGGCTGCCGATAGAGCAGGCCGTCCGCCCCACCGGCGCGTTCTTCGCCCGCGGCGCCGGGCTGCGCACCCCGGTCTCGGTGCGGGTCACCGACCTGGTCGACCTGCTGCTCACCCCGCCGGTCGAGCGCGAGCACCTCGGCGCCGAACTGCCCGACCCGGACCTGGTCGCCACCCCGGACGACAGCCGGTTCTCCGAGGCCCAGCTGGAGTCCGCCATGGTCCTGCTCGACCTGCCCCCGGACGCCCCGCGCCGGCTCTCCGGCCTGCTCGCCGACGCCCGCGAGCAGGACCCGGACCTGCCCTACCTGGTCGCCCTGCTCGCCGTACACGCCGCCAGCCCGCCGGTCGGCACCGCCTACCGCCAGGGCGAGGAGCGGCTGCTGTTCGCCGTGGACGACGGCACCCCGCTGCACGACCCGGAGTTCGGCGGCGCCGACCTGATCGTGGGCAGCGCCCTGCTCGACGCGGCCGGCATGGCAGCCGACCGCAAGGACGCCGGCTGACCGGGCCGGGACCAGACCAGCCGGAACCACACCTGCCGGAACCGACCTTGACGAACCGTAACCACCGCGCCACCCCCGAGGAGCACCGCCCGTGACGACCCACCACGACACGTCCTGGGCGGCCGAGAGCGAACCCGCGGCCCCCGCGCCGATCACCCCGGCCGACGTCGCGGACGCCGCCCGGCTGGTCTCCTTCGGCCTCCAGGCCAAGCTGCTGCCCGCCCGGGACGCCGAGTACGCCGAGCTGGTGCGCCGCCACCGCGAGGACCCGCCGTTCGCCCGGCTCGCCGACGCCATCGCCACCGGCATGGGCCTGGTCGTCCTGGAGGTCTCCCCACGGGCCGGCATGGCCGTGGCCGCCGCCGAGGACTCGCTGTTCGCCGTCCGGATGGGCGACTACTCGCGCCGTGCCGCCTCCGAGTCCACCGACCGCTTCCTGCACGGCCTGGCCCACCTGGCCGTCGCCGCGATGGCCTTCCCCCGCCCCGAGGACCTCGCCGACGACGGCTACCTCGGCCGGATCACCGTCAACGGCATCGACTCCTTCGTCCGCCAGGCCTGCCGCCGACTGGAGGAGCAGGCCGACGCCGAGGGCGCCAACACCGACCCGGCCTCCGACGCCCCCGGCCTGGAGGCGGCCTGGCGGGTGTGGGCCCGGCGCACCGCCACCGGCGCCACCAAGGACGCCCGCCGGCTCTCCGGCTCCACCATCGGCATCGTCGCCAAGGCCGTGCTCTTCCTGGTCGACTCCGGCTTCCTCCAGAAGGTCTCCGACGACTCCGGCGGCACCTACCGCACCACCGCCCGCTACCAGCTCCAGGTCCGCGACCTGGCCGGCAGCGCGGCCATGGCCGAACTGCTCGACCTCGGCATCGTCCCGGTCTCCGACGGCACCGCCAGCCTGCTGCCGCCGGACACCGGCGACGAACTGGTCGCCGACGCGGGGCTGCCGTTCCACTCGCTCTGAGCCACCCGCACCGAGCCGGAGCGCCCGGAGCCCACCCGCCCCGAGCCGGCCCGCCGCCCACCCCTCACGCCACGCAAGCCACGGAGAACCGCCGCACATGTACGAGCTCAACCGGGTCCGCCTCTACTCGATCGGACCGGCCGGCGCCCGCTACGCCGACACGGTGCTCGACCTGCGCGGCGTCGGCGATCCCGTCGCCGACCCGGCCCCGCAGCAGATCGGCCTGTTCGGCGAGGACCCCGAGGGCCCGGTCCGCCGCCCCGCCCCGGCCGGCGTGCTCTTCCTGGAGAACGGCGGCGGCAAGTCCGTCCTGCTCAAGCTGATCTTCTCGGTCATGCTCCCCGGCCACCGCAACACCCTCGGCGGCGCCAGCTCCGGCGTGCTGCGCAAGTTCCTGCTCGCCGACGACTGCGGCCACGTCGCCCTGGAGTGGCAGCACACCGTCACCGGCGAGCTGATCGTGGTCGGCAAGGTCAGCGAGTGGCGCGGCCGCCAGGTCTCCTCCGACCCGCGCAAGTTCGCCGAGACCTGGTACTCCTTCCGCCCCGGCCCCGGCCTGACCCTCGACTCGCTGCCGGTCGCCGAACGGGTCAGCCTGGCCGGCGACCAGAAGGCCCGCGGCCGCCGCCGCACCATGAAGGGCTTCCGCGACGCCCTCACCGAGGCCGGCAAGGCCCACCCCCACCTCGACCTGGTCTTCGAGGACGGCCACGACCGCTGGACCGAACACCTCGGCGAACTCGGCCTCGACCCCGAACTCTTCCGCTACCAGCGCGAGATGAACGCCGACGAGGGCGAGGCGGCAGGCCTCTTCGCGGTCAAGCACGACAGCGACTTCACCGACCTCCTGCTGCGCGCCGTCACCGACACCCGGGACACCGACGGCCTCGCCGACCTCGTGCACGGCTTCGCCGCCAAGCTCGGCCGCCGCGCCGAACTCACCGCCGAACGCGACTTCACCGCGGGCTCGCTGGACCTGCTGGAGCGCATCGCCGAGGCCACCACCGCCCGCGAGGGCGTCCGCGAGGCCCACCGCACCGCCGAGCGCCGCACCCGCCGCCTCGCCCACGCCCTCGCCTCCCGCGCCGCCGCCGAACGCGACCGCGCCCAGGACCTCGCCATCGAGGTCGCCGCCGCCGCGAGCGCCGTCACCGCCGCCGAGGCCGACCGCACCCGGCACAGCCTGATCACCGACGAACTCACCCACCGGCACGCCACGTTGGGCCTCACCGCGGCCACCGCCGAGGCCGCCGCGCTGCGCCGCGAACTCATCGACGCCCGCACCCTGCACTCCGCCTGGCAGGCCGCCGAGGCCGTGCTGCGCCAGCGCGCCGCCGCCGACCGGGTCGCCCGGGTCGCCGCCGCCATCCGCGAGGCCGAACTGGACGCGGCCCCCGCGCTCGCCGCCCGCGCCCGCGCCGCCACCGCCCTGGCCCGCGCCCTGGAGACCGCCGCCGCGGCCGCCGAAGCCCGCGCCGACACCGAGGAGCAGCGCGCCGGCGAGCTCCAGGAGGACGGCGGCAAGGCACAGAGCGCCGCCACCGAAGCCGCCACCGCCGCCCAGAAGGCCCGCAGCGAGGCCGAGCACCTGCGCCAGCGCCTCGCCGAGGTCGAGCAGGAGACCGAAGCCGCCGTCGTGGCCGGCTTCATCGACGCCGACGGCGACGTGGACCCGGCCCGGGCCGCGCTGCACGCCGCCGACGTCGAGAAGACCGCCGCCGCCGCGCTCGCCCAGGCCCGCACCGCCGCCGAGTCCGTCGCCACCCGGCTGCGCGAGGCCGCCGCCGCCACCTCGCGCGCCGAACTCGCCGCGGAGCGGGCCGGCGACGCCCGCAAGGACGCCGCCCGGGCCCTGGCCGCCGAACAGCGCACCGCCGCGCTGCTCGCCACCGAGCAGCGCCTCGCCGACCTGCTCTCCCTCACCCCGTACCAGGACGGCGCCGAGGAGGACGCCGGCTTCCTCACCCCCACCGTGCTCGACCGCAACGCCGAGTACCTGCGCGAACTCCTCGACGAGTCCATCGCCACCGCCGAACGCACCCTGTTCGACCTGCGTACGGCCGCCGCCGACGACTCCCGCATCCTCGCCGCGCTCGGTGACGGCGGCCTGCTGCCGCCCGGCCCGGACGTGCTCGCGACCGTCGAGTACCTCGCCGAGCACGGCATCCCGGCCCTGCCCGGCTGGCGCTACCTCGCCCAGTCCGTCGACCCGGCCGACCACGACGCGATCCTCGCCGCCCGCCCCGAACTGGTCGACGGCGTGGTCGTCACCGACCCGTCCGCGCTGGAGCGCGCCCGCGAGGTCCTGCGGTCCGCCGCCCTGCTGCCGCGCTCCACCGTGGCCGTCGGCGCCGCCGCCTCGCTGATCGCCCCGATCACCGACGAGCCCGCCTTCTTCCTCGTCCCGCCGAACCCGGCCATGCACGACGAGTCCGCCGCCGACGGCGAGCGCCGCGACCTGCGCGCCCGGGCGAGCGCCCGCGAGGAGCACATCCGCGAACTCGCGGGCCGCCTCGGGGCCGACCGCGCCCTGGCCGCCCGCCTCGCCTCCTGGCACGCCAGCTGCCCGCCCGGCACCCTCGCCGAACTCGCCGCCGCCGCCGAGGCCGCCCGCGAGCACGCCGAACAGGCCGCCGCCGCCCTGGCCACCCTGCGCGCCGACCACGACGAGGCCGAGACCGACCACGCCGTCGCCGCCTCCGCCCACGAGGAGCACCGCGAGGCCGCCCAGCGCGCCCGCCGCCGCGCCGACGCCCTCTCCGGCCTCGCCTTCCGCCTGCGCGAGCGCGGCACCTGGGCCCGCCGCCAGCGCGAACTCGCCGAGGACGCCGCCGAGTGCGACCGCCGCCAGGCCCTGTGCGCCGAGCGCGCCCGCACCTGCGACGAGGACCGCCGCGCCGCCCAGCGCGCCGCCGACGACGCCCGCCGCACCGCCCGCGCGCTGCGCGCCGAACGCGCCGAGATCCCCGCCGCCGAGCAGGCCGACGAGCCCGTCGACACCGCCACCGCCGCGCTGCCCGCGCTGCGCGAGGCCTACCGCGCCGCCTCCCAGCTGTACGAGAAGGTCGGCGTCGGCGCAGACCTGCGCGCCGAGCAGGCCCGAGCCGAGGGCGACGAGGCCGCCGCCGCGGCCGAACTCGACCGCCTCACCAACAAGGTGCGCACCCGCGCCGAGGAACTCCTCGGCAGCCCCGACGGCGCCGACGGCCCGGCCCGCCAGGCCGCCGCCGCCCGCGCCGAGGAACTGGTCGCCACCATCGAGGCCCGCTCCGCCGCCGCCAGCGAGCAGCTCGGCCGGCTGCGCGGCGAGGCCGAGCGCTCCGCCCCCGCCGACGGCGAGGCGCACACCGACCTGCCCGAGGACCTCGTCCCCACCGATCCGGAGCACGCCCAGGCGCTGCTGCGCACCGCCACCAGCCGCCTCGCCGAACGCCGCGAGGCCCTGGACGCCGCCCGCACCGCCCACGCCGACCTCCAGCGCACCTTCGACGGTGCCCAGGCCGCCGCCGCCGACTTCGACGAGCTGGCCGGCCAGCTCCGCGACGGCCTGCGTGACCACCAGGAGGACCAGGAGGACTCGGTCGAGCCGTACCTGGGCTCGCTGTCCGAGGCCCGTACCGGCGTGACGGAGGCCCGTCGCTCCCTGCGCACCGCCGCCGGTGAGCTGTCCTCCGCCGAACTCGCCGTCCGCGACACCGCCGACGCCCTGGTCCGGCACGCCAACGCCGTCCGCTACGAGGCCGTCCGCACGCCGGCCCGCCAGCAGATCCGCGAGCTGCCCGCCTCCGCGCTGCCCGAGCACGCCGCCGCCTGGGCCGCCGCCTTCGCGCCCCGACTGCGGGTGCTCACCGACGAACTCGCCCAGCTGGAGAAGAACCGCGGCTCGATCGTGGACCGGCTGCGCGGCCTGGTCGAGTCCTCGCTCACCACCCTGCGCGCCGCCCAGCGGCTGTCCCGGCTGCCCGAGGGCCTGGGGGAGTGGTCCGGCCAGGAGTTCCTGCGGATCCGCTTCGAGGACCCGGACCACGCCACCCTGGTCGAGCGCCTGGGCGAGGTCATCGACGAGGCCACCCGCGCCGCCGTCAAGAAGAACAGCGACCTGCGCCGCGACGGGATGTCCCTGCTGCTGCGCGGGGTCGCCGCCGCGATCGGCCCCAAGGGCGTCAGCGTCGAGATCCTCAAGCCCGACGCGGTGCTGCGCGCCGAGCGGGTGAGCGTCGGCCAGATGTCCGACGTCTTCTCCGGCGGCCAGCTGCTCACCGCGGCCATCGCCCTGTACTGCACGATGGCCGCGCTGCGGGCCAACGACCGCGGCCAGTCCCAGCTGCGGCACGCCGGCACGCTGTTCCTGGACAACCCGATCGGCCGCGCCAACGCCACCTACCTGCTGGAGCTCCAGCGGGCCGTGGCCGACGCGCTCGGCGTCCAGCTGATCTACACCACCGGCCTGTTCGACACCACCGCGCTCGCCGAGTTCCCGCTGGTCATCCGGCTGCGCAACGACGCCGACCTGCGGGCCGGCCTCAAGTACATCTCGGTCGAGGAGCACCTGCGCCCCGGTCTGCCCGCCGCGCCGGACCCGGACGGCCCGGCCGTCCACGGCGAGATCACCGCCACCCGGATGTTCAAGCGGCCCGCGGAGGTTCCGGCCCAGTCCTGAAGTCACCAGCGTGGTCGGCATGCTGACGATCGCGCACCTCAGTGACATCCACCTCGGCCAGATCGACGGCCGAGGCGGCGGCAAGCGCGCCCGGCGGCGGGCCGAGCAGGTGATGGCGTACCTCGACGCCCTGCCCGGCCCGCTGGACGTGGTGCTGGTCACCGGCGACCTCGCCGACCACGGCCTGCCGGAGGAGTACCGGGCGGCCGCGCTGTTCTGCGGCCACCCGCACACGCCCGCGGCGACCACCTTCGCCGGCCTGCCGCTGCTGATCGCCCCCGGTGTGGTCTCCACCGTGACGCCGCCCTGCGAGGCCGGGCCCGGCATCTCCTTCGACCACCCGCCGATGCCGGCCTTCCACGTCCTGGACGGGGAGCGCCGGCTCACCACCCACTACCGGGCGTTGCCGGTGCGGGACTGACGACTACCAACGGGCTTGGTACTACGGCTGGTTGGTGCGCAGCCGGGCCTGGCGCGGCGGTTGGGGCGACTGCTGGTAGGGCTGTTGGTGGGACTGCGGGTGCGACTGCCCTTGCCCGTACTGCCCCTGACCGTACGGTGGTTGGCCGTACTGCCCCTGACCGTACGGCGGCCGCTGGCGTGGCTGGGGCTGCGGCGACTCGTACGGCTGCCGGTAGACCGACGAGGTGCCGGGCCGGGGCAGCGGCCGCGCGGCCGGCGGCGGGCCCGGCGCCCGGCTGCCCGCCATCGGGTGCGCGGCGCCGGGGGCCCGCATCCGCTGGGCGGCGACCTGGCGGGAGATCAGGATCTCCAGCAGGCACCACATGGTGCCGAACACCCCGAGCCCCATCGCCAGCAGCGCGGGCGTCAGCAGCCAACTGCCCGCGTACGAGGCCAAGGTCGCCACCACGACGCCCACCAGGGTGAAGGACAGGCACAGGACCGCCCGGACTGCGGCGGCGCGCACCTCGTCGGGAAGGCGGCGACGGCGGCGGCGTGGCACGGACATCGAGCGACCCCCAGGCGCGTGGTGCGTGTTTCGGTGAAGGATACGGAACGGGCGCACACGAAACGCGCCCCCTCGCCTCACTCTGCCCTGTCGAACCGGGACTATGCCTCCCAAACCGACGAACTGCCGCCAAATCGTGTCATCCGGGAAACCTCGGCCGGGCCTGCGGCCACCGGCTCAGCCCAGCTGGAGGTTGAGCTCCTCCAGCGCGCCGGTCACGATCGTCCGCATGGCCTGTTCGGCGTGGGCGGCGTCCTGGGCGCAGATCGCCTCCGCGACCTCGCGGTGCAGCCGGATCGCGTACGACTCCGGCTGATGAGGCATCAGATGGTACTCGGTCCGGCCGGTGAGCACAGCCGCGACGGTGTCCCCGAGGTGGGCGAACATCTCGTTGCCCGAGGCGCGCAGCACCAGCGAGTGGAAGGCGATGTCGTGGCGGAGGAAAGTGGCCAGGTCGGCGGCCCGCGCGGTGACCGTCAGGTCCACCGCCAGCGAGCTGAGTTCGCGCCGGTCGTCGTCGCTGGCGTGGGTGGCGGCGAGCGCGGCCGCGGCCGGTTCGACGGCCATCCGCAGCGAGCCGAGCGAGCGGAGCTGGGCGGACCGGTCCGATCCGGCCAGGCGCCAGCGGATCACCATCGGGTCGAAGACGTCCCAGAGCGGCTTCGGCCGCACGGTGATCCCGACCCGTCGCCGGGACGCCACCATGCCCATCCCCTCCAGGACCCGCACCGCCTCCCGGACGACGGTCCGGGACACCCCGAACCGCTTCTCCAGTTCCTCCCCGCGCAGCACCGTGCCCTCGGGGACCTCCCCCGACGCGATCGCCGGACCGAGCTCGTCAAGCAGTTGTCCGGGCAGCCCCTGGATCTCCATCCGCCCAGCGTAGACGGCTCACGCGCGGAGCCCCGCGCCACCCTCCGGCCCCCTTCGCCGGGGTGTGATCCCTCCCACGCGCCGCCGGCGCCTCCCGGCGCGTTCCCGCACGCCATCCGGCCTGCCGAGGACGGCTGGGGTCCAGGGGGTCCGCCCGCGGGAAGCAAAAGTATGACGATTTTGTTTCCGCCACTTGAATACGTCATATCTTTGAGGCGATAGTGGCGGCCAGGCAACGAAGGAGCACCACCCATGGCTCTCAGCGTCGAGAACCACGACCTCCCGCAGACCCCTCTCACCGTCGTGGTGATGGGCGTCTCGGGCGTCGGCAAGACCACCCTGGCCCGCCTGTTGGCGGACCGTCTCGATCTCCCCTTCGCCGAGGCGGACGAGTTCCATCCGCCGGCCAACATCGCCAAGATGTCCGCCGGCATCCCGCTGGACGACCAGGACCGTGAACCCTGGCTGCGCGCCATCGGCGCCTGGCTCAAGGCGCACACCGAGGCCGGCACCGGCGGCGTGGTCACCTGCTCGGCGCTGAAGCACGGCTACCGCGACATCCTGCGCGCGGACGCCCCGGATGCCTTCTTCCTGCACCTCAGCGGTGGTCACGACCTGGTCGAGGACCGGATCTCCCACCGCGCCGGCCACTTCATGCCGGCTTCCCTGCTCAACTCCCAGTACGCCACCCTGGAGCCCCTGGGTGCGGATGAGCGCGGCGCCGACCTGGACGTGGGCCCGTCCCCCGAAGAACTCGTCGAGATGGCCGTGGCACTGCTGCGGCCCGTCAATGGAGACCTCGCGTGAGCATTGCCCCCACCCTGCTGGCGGCCGCCCCACCGGCCCTGCCGCACACCGGCAGCGACTCCCAGCTGCTGATCGCGGTGCTGCTCAGCATCGGTGCGATCGTCGTACTGATCACCAAGCTGAAGCTGCATCCGTTCCTCGCCCTCACGCTCGGCTCCGGTCTGCTGGCCGCCGTCGCGGGCGCCCCCTTCGACAAGCTGCTCAGCAGCTTCTCCGCCGGCTTCGGCTCCACCGTCGCCAGCGTGGGCCTGCTGATCGGCCTCGGCGCGATGCTCGGCAAGCTGCTCGCCGACTCCGGCGGCGCCAACATCATCGCGGACACCGTGCTCTCCCGGACCGGCAACAAGGCGCTGCCCTGGGCGATGGCGCTGATCGCGGCGGTGCTCGGCCTGCCGCTGTTCTTCGAGGTCGGCGTCGTCCTGCTGATCCCGATCGTGCTGCTGGTCGCCCGTCGCGGCAACGTGCCGCTGATGCGGATCGGCATCCCGGCCCTGGCCGGCCTGTCGGTGCTGCACGGCCTGGTGCCCCCGCACCCGGGCCCGCTGGTCGCCGTCGACGCGCTGAAGGCCGACCTCGGCATCACCCTGGCGTTCGGCCTGCTGATCGCCGTCCCGACCCTCATCATCGCCGGCCCGCTGTTCTCGCGGGTGGCCGAGCGCTGGGTCGGCCCGCTGGAGATCCCGGCGGCCACCGCCCCCGAGGAGACGGCCAAGCGCGACCGCACCCCGTCCTTCGCCGCGGTGCTGGCCACCATCCTGCTGCCGGTCGCGCTGATGCTCGGCAAGGCGCTGGTCGACGTGGTGATCGACGACCCGAAGGCGATGGGCCAGCGGGTGTTCGACTTCATCGGCTCCCCGCTGATCGCGCTGCTCGCCGCGACCCTGCTCGGCATGGCCACGCTCGGCAGGGCGGCCGGCTTCGACAGGGCCCGGATCTCCGACACCGTCGGCAAGTCGCTCGGCCCGATCGCCGGCATCGTGTTCATCGTCGGCGCGGGCGGCGGCTTCAAGCAGACCCTGATCGACGTCGGCGTCGGCAACGCGGTGAGCGAGTGGTCCGGCAAGTGGCACATCTCGGCGCTGCTGCTGGGCTGGCTGATCGCCGTGCTCATCCGCCTGGCCACCGGCTCGGCGACGGTCGCCACGATCACCGCCGCCGGCATCGTCTCCCCGCTCGCCGCGGACATGTCCTCGACCCACACGGCCCTGCTGGTGCTCGCGGTCGGCGCGGGCTCGCTGTTCCTCTCGCACGTCAACGACGCCGGCTTCTGGCTGGTGAAGGAGTACTTCGGGATGAGCGTCGGACAGACGCTGAAGTCCTGGTCGGTGATGGAGACGGTGATCTCGGTGGTCGCCATCGCGCTGATCATGCCGCTCAGCCTGATCG
>NZ_JBHUAF010000141.1:0-19349 GCF_042789895.1 Kitasatospora sp. NPDC056783 | reverse complement strand
GAGGCGGGGCCCGTACGCGTCACCCGGCGGCGCTCACCCCGCCAGCAGCGAGGTCAGCCGCCCGGCCAGCAGGTCCCAGCGCCAGGAGCGCTCCACCCAGCGCCGCCCGGCCTCCCCCATCCGCCGCCGCAGCTCCTCGTCGCGCAGCAGCCGGACGATCCGCTCGGCCGCCGCCGGGGCCGAGCCGCCGGGCACCACGTACCCGGTCTCGCCCTCCAGCACCGCGTCCGGCGCGCCGCCGGAGTCGCCCGCGACCACCGGCAGGCCGGTCGCCGAGGCCTCCAGGTAGACGATGCCCAGGCCCTCCACGTCCAGCCCGCCGCGCCGGGTGCGGCAGGGCATCGCGAAGACGTCCCCGGCCCCGTAGTGGGCGGGCAGCTCCTCCCACGGCACCGCGCCGGTGAACCGCACCGAGTCCCGGACGCCGGTGGCGTCCACGAGCTTCTCCAGGTCCGCCCGGTACGGGCCGCCCCCGACGATCAGCAGCACCGCGTCCGGCACGTCGGCGAGGATCTGCGGCATCGCCTCGATCAGGGTGTCCTGGCCCTTGCGCGGCACCAGCCGGGACACGCAGACCACCACCGGCCGGTCCGCCAGCCCCAGCCGGCGGCGCACCTCGGCGCCCCCGGAGGCCGGGTGGAAGGTCGTCTCGTCCACGCCCGGCGGCAGCTGCACCATCCGGCCCGCGGCCCGCGGCCCGACCGCGGCGGCGATCCGGGAGCGGGTGTACTCGCCCAGGTAGGTCAGCACGTCGGTGCCCGCGCCGATCCGGCGCAGCAGCTGCCGGGAGACCGGCAGCTGGGCCCAGGCGGCCTCGTGCCCGTGGGTCATGCCGAGCAGCCGCGCCGCGCCGGCCCGGCGCAGCGCGGGCGCCATCAGCCCCAGCGGGGCGGCGGCGCCGAACCAGACCGAGTCGCACTTCTCCGCGCGCAGGATCTCGGCGGCCCGCCGGGTGACCCGCAGTGTGGGAACCATCACCTTCGTCCGGTCCCGGATCACCGGGAACGGCTGCTCGGCGTCGAAGCGGGCCACCTCGGCGCCGTCCCGCCAGGTCGAGGCGTACACCACGACACTGCCAGCGGGCTGACGGACGGCCATGTTGTGGACGAAGGCCTGGATGCCACCGGGGCGGGGCGGGAAGTCATTGGTGACGATCAAGGTTCTGTGCATCAGGCCACGGCTCGCTCGGTCGGGGGGTGCGCGGTGTACCGCTGGGTGATCCGTACGATAGGTCAACACCACGACCCGCCGGGAACGGAACCACGCACGGCAACCGTTTGACCCCCGGGTCTGTCCTAGTACCTAGGCCGTCGTCCAGGACGCGGCCCGGGCGTCCGTCGGTACGACGCCTCCGGTGGGACGTACGAGACGAACGAGGAGCGCAGTGGAATTGGCCCCGGCCACCGAGCCCGGTTCTCCGCGCGGCCGCCTCGGCCGCCCGCTCGGGGCGCTGGCCGCACTCGGCGCCACCTGGGTGGCCACCCGGGCCCTGCTGGTGCTGCTGACGACCGGCGCGCTGAAGGGGCCCGGCGGTGACGTCACCGCCGACGTCTGGATGATCTACCACGCCTGGTACGGCGTGCTCCAGACCGGCACCTTCCCGTTCGACGACGTGACCTGGCAGTACCCGCCGGGCGCCGCCCTGGTGATCCTGCTGCCGGGCCTGCTGCCGTGGTCGTACATGGTCTCGTTCTGGGTGATCTGCGGGATCGCCGACGCCGCCGCGGCCGCGCTACTGGTCCGCACCGGCCTGCGCCGGGGCCGGGCGCTGACCGGCGCCTGGATGTGGGTGGTGGGCGTCCCACTGCTCGGCCCGATGATCTACAACCGCTTCGACGTCATCGTCACCGCGGTCGCCGTGGCCGGCCTGCTGGCGCTGATCCGCCGCCCGGCGATCGGCGGGCTGCTGCTGGGCCTGGGCGGCATCGTCAAGGTCTGGCCGCTGCTCGGCCTGATCGGCACCCCCTCCGGCCGCCGCACCCGCCGCTCCTGGACGCTGGCCGGCGCCACCGCCGTCTCCATCGGTTTCCTCCTGGCCGCCGGGATGAACGGCGCCTTCGACTTCCTGGCCTTCCAGAAGGACCGCGGCATCGAGGTCGAGTCGCTCGGCGCGCTGCCGCTGCACTTCGCCCGGCTCGCCGGGGCCTGGGACGGCAGGGTCACCATGAACTACGGCTCCCCCGAGATGCTCGGGCCGTGGGTCGGCGTGATCAGCAAGGTGATGATGGCCGGCACCGTGCTGGGCTTCGGCTGGCTGCTGCTGTGGCGCTTCACCTCCAAGCGCCGCAACGCGGCCACCATGTACGACGCGGCGCTGTGCGCGCTGCTGATCTTCGTGGTCACCAGCCGGGTGATCAGCCCGCAGTACCTGGTCTGGCTGGTCGGCGTCGCGGCGGTCTGCCTGACCGTGCGCGGCACCAGCCAGCGGCCGGTGGCGGTGCTGATCCTGCTGGCCTGCCCGCTGACCCAGGCCGAGTTCCCGACCGTGTTCAGCCAGGTCCTGGCCAGCGAACCGGCGGGCGTCACCGTCCTGGCCCTGCGCAACCTGCTGCTGCTGGCCGCGGCCGTGCTCTCCGGCATCCGGCTCTGGCGCTCCACCCGCGGCGAGGCGCCGCTGCCGCCGACCGTGGTGCTGGACCGCGAGCCCGCCGCGCTGCCGGCCGCCGGCTACCCGGTGCGCCCGGGGATCGCCTACGAGCAGGACCTGCTGGACGGCATCGACCACCCGGGCGCCCCGGCCGAGCAGCGCCGCTGATCCGGCGGCCGGCGGTCGCACCCCGGCCCCGTGCCCGGTCAGTCCTTGAGCGCCGCCACCCGCTCCAGCCAGAGCCGGGTGAACTCCTCCAGGCCGACGCCCAGCTCACGGCGCATCAGCCGGTCGGTCCGGTCCTCCCGGTCCTCGCCCTGCCCGTCGGCCGCGCCGACGGCCCGGTAGAAGGCGACCAGCCGCTGCGGCCCGTGGTCGCGGGCGATCAGGTCGCAGGCCAGCCAGGACTGCTCGTAGGCCTGGGCGATGCCGGCCGCGCCGGCGGCGAAGTCCCGGTCGGCGGGCAGCGCGGCGGGCAGCTTCCCGGCGGCGACGTCCCGGGCCAGCTCGGGGGCGATCTGCCGCGCGGCACGGCCGGAGTCCCGGTAGGCGGTCCAGTCGGCGGCGCCCTCGGAGAGCCACATCGGGGTCCAGGCGCGGGTGTCGGCCCTGGTCGCGACGTGGGTGGCCTCGTGGGTGACGACCACCTGGCGGCCGAAGTCGCTGAGCCGCCCGTACGCCTCCGGGTTGACCAGCACCCGGTCCGCCGGGGTGTGCCGGGGCGCGCCGGGGGCGGCCACGGTGACCGCCGCCATGCCCGCCCAGTCCGCCGGGTCGCCCTCCAGCAGCCGGGCGAACTGTTCCTCGGTGGCCGGCCGCTCCAGCAGCAGCCGCTCCGGCCAGGCGCGGCCCCAGACCTCGGTGACGGCGGGCACCGCCCGGTCCCCCACCGCGACCAGCTCGGCCGGGTCGGGGCCGGCGGCGGGCCCGACCACCAGGCAGTGCGCGCCCGGCACCGAACGGAGCGGCCCGAAGTCCCACGGCGCGGGCGGCCCGCTCGCGCTCTCCTCGCGCTCGACCCGCCAGCCGTCCCCGGTCCGGGCCAGCTCGATCCGGCGCGGGTACACCACCGGGTACGCGTCGTACCCGGCGATGCGCACCGCCAGGTCGGCGGCGGCGGTCACCCGCTCCGGCCCGCCGGACCCGGCGAGCACCAGGTTGCGGTACTCCGCCCCGGCCACCGGCAGCCCGGCCCAGGGCGGCGCCGAGCCGGCCCGCCGCGTCAGCGCCCCGGCCACCTCGGCGCGCCGGTCCGCCGACCGCGCCGCGGTGGCCGCCGTCGGGGCGGCCGGCGGCAGCGACAGCTGGGCCAGCCCGCCGGCCGCGAGCAGCAGCACGCCGCGCCGGGACAGCGGGCGGCGGGGGCCGGGTATCCGGGAGGAGCCGGACGGCGGGGCGTTCAGAGCCGGACCACCCCGGAGACCGGCATCGCGGTGACGCTCTCGTAGCGGACCTTGGCACCCGGGCGGGGGGCGTGCACGATCACACCGCCGCCGGCGTACATGCCGACGTGGTGCATGTCCCGGTAGAAGATCACCAGGTCTCCCGGTCGCGCTTCGGACAGGCTGATCCGCTGCCCGGCGTACGCCTGGGCCTGCGAGGTGCGCGGCAGGGTCACTCCGGCCTGCCGCCAGCTGTAGTACATCAGACCGGAGCAGTCGAACGCGTTCGGCCCGGTGGCCCCGTAGACGTACGGCGAGCCGATCATCCGCACCGCGGCGGCCAGCGCGGCGGCCCCGCGTTCGGAGGCGGGCGGCGCGGAGCCGAGGTCCAGCCGGTCGGTGCCGCGGGTGGCGCGCTGCTCGGCGTCCCGGGCGTCCTGGGCCGCCAGCCGGGCCCGTTCGCCGGAGCCCAGGCCGTTGAGCAGCTTCTGCGCCGCGGCCAGCCGCTGCTGGATCTGCTGTTTGCCGTCGGCGAGCGAGCGGCGGGTCTCGTCCAGCTCGACGAGCTTGTCGGCCGCCTCGGCGCGGCGCTGGTCGAGCCTGCGCTGACGGGCGAGCAGCTCGCGCAGGGTCTCCTGCTGGCGTGTGGCGGCCTGGCCCATGGTGCGGGCCCGGGCCAGGTAGCCCTCCGGGTCGGGCGAGAGGATCAGCTGGGCGGTCTGGGTCATCCCGCCGCCGCGGTACTCGGCCCCGGCGACCGTCGCCAGGTCGCCGCGCAGCTGGTTGAGCTGGTCCTGGGCGAGGGCGATCTCCCCCTGGAGGATGGTGGTCTCGCCCTGGAGCCGCCGCTGCGCCTCCTGCGCGGCGTTGTACTTCTCGGACGCCTGCTCGGCCTCGTCGTACAGCTGCTCCACCTGTGTCTTGACGTCCTGGCGGTCGGTCGGGTCCGGGGTGCCGGGGGCGGCCTGGGCACTGCCCCCGGCGGCCACGCCCAGCGCGGTGGCGGCGGCCGCGGTCAGCACCAGCGCCCGGGCGAGCAGTGGGGAACGACGGTGCACGGGCATGGCGGCAGCGGCTCCAATCCTGCGGCGCGGGCCCCCGCCGCCGCACCAGTGCGGGCGGCCGTCGAGCGGAAGTCCGGTGGCAGACGTTAGCGAGTCCGGGCAAGCGAGTCCAAACCCCTGCCAACCCGAATATTCGACCACTTATCGGACATCAGATCGAGCGCCCCGGAAAAGCCGCAGGCCCGGCCTCCCCTGACGGGAAGACCGGGCCCGGAAGCGCCCGAGCGGGGATCAGACCCGCACGATGGAGGTCAGCGGCATGTTGGAGACCGCCTCGTAGCGCACCGACGTACCCGTCCTGGGGGCGTGCAGCACCTGGCCGTTGCCGGCGTAGATGCCGACGTGGTGGGCGTCGCTGTAGAAGATCAGCAGGTCGCCGGGCTGGGCCTGGGAGAGGTCGGTGCCGATCCGGGTGCCGGCCCCGGCCTGCGCCTGCGAGGTGCGCGGCAGCGACACGCCCGCCTGGTTGTACGCCCAGACCATCAGACCGGAGCAGTCGAAGGAGCTCGGGCCGGTGGCGCCCCAGACGTACGGGCTGCCGATCTTGGAGGCCGCGTACGAGAGGGCGGCGGCACCGCGCGAGCTGCCGGCGGCCACCTTCACCGGAGCGGTGGTCGTGGGCGCCGAGAGGTCGCTGCGGCCGTTGTCGCGCGAGGCGCGGTCGGCACCGCCCTGCTGGGCCTGGGCGGCGTCGGCCTTGGCCTTGGCCTCCGCGGCGGCCTTCTGGTCGGCCTGCTGGATCGCCTGGCGCTCCTGCGCGGAGAGCGTGTTGAACAGGTCCTGGGCAGCCTTCAGCTTGCTCTGGACCTCCTCCTTGGAGGACTTCAGCTGCTGGGTGGTCGAGTCCAGCTCGGCGAGCTTGCCCTGGGCCTCGGTGCGGTCCTGGTCCAGCTTGCGCTGCTGCTCCTGGAGTTGCTTCAGCTGGTTCTTCTGGCTGTCCCCGGCCTGGTTCAGCGCGCCGGCCTGGTTCAGGAAGGTGTCCGGGCTGGAGGAGAACATCAGCTGGACGGTCGGCGAGATGCCGCCGTTGCGGTACTGCTCGCCCGCGATCTCCGCGAGCCCGCCCTGGAGCTCGGTCACCTGGGCCTGCTGACGGGCCACCTGGTCCTGGAGGCCGGAGACCTGCTTCTCCAGCTCCTGCTGCTTCTCCAGCGAGGCGTTGTACTTCTCGGTCGCGACCTCGGCCTGCTCGTTGTACTGGTCGACCTGCTCCTTGACCTGTTCCTTGGTCGGCTGCGGGTCGGCGTGGGCGCCGGACTGCGCGGAGAGGGCGACGGCCGCGGCGGCGAGACCGGTCATGATCGAGACCCGGGTGCGGCCGGCGGGCTTGGGACGACGATGGGACGCCACGAAGGCGGACTCCTTCTTCCTACGTCCGCCTACCGGGTGAGCTGACGGGTTCGGGCCGGAAGCATGCCCTACGACGCCTCACGGCCGCTCCCGCGGCCGACCTGGCGCCGATTCACCCCGGAGGAACGTGGTTCCCCGGCTCCGCTCCGCAGCGCCCCCGATTACTGGGCTCCCCTGTCGGGCAGTCGCTTCGACCTGCCCCGCTGCCTCGCGAACTCGGCGGAAACCACCGCCGCCACCCTGGCTGGGCGATCGACAGTGCGGTGGTTCGGATCACGACCCTAGTAACTGAACCGTGATCCGTTCAAATCCTTGTCAGAAAAAAGACAGAAGATTACCCAAGTTCTTTTGTGAAAATGACCGATGGTGACCACTGGCGCACACAAGGCTGATCAGTTCTCAGCATGTGGTCACGAGAGGGGCGGGAAACCCGAACGCCACCCCGAGTGGAGGTGGCGCTGATCACAGGGACCGCGAAGGCCCCCCGGGCATGTCGGGCCGTCAGACCCGGCGGATGGTGTTGATCTGCATCGCGTCGGCCTTCATCACCTTCACCACGTCACCGGTGTGCGGCGCGTGGACCACCATGCCGTTGCCGATGTACATCCCGACGTGGTGCATGTCGGGGCCGTACACCACCAGGTCACCCGGCTGGGCCTGGTCCAGCGAGGGCACCCGGGTGCCGTAGTGGCCCTGCTCCTGCGAAGTGCGCGGCAGCGAGACGCCGGCCTGCCCGTACGCCCAGACCATCAGGCCCGAGCAGTCGAAGGTGGTCGACCCGGTGGCGCCCCACACGTACGGCGAGCCCTGCTTGCCCATCGCCTTGGCCACCGCGGTGGCCGCGTAGCCGCTGGCCGCCGGCAGGCTGCCGAGGTCCACCCGGTCGCTGCCGCGCGAGGCGCGCTCGTCCTGCGCCTGCTGGGCCTTCAGCGCGACGCGGTCGGCGGCGCTGAGCGAGTTCAGCAGGTCCTGGGCGGCCTTCAGCTTGGCGTTGACGTCCGTCTTGGCCTGGTTCAGGTCCTTGGTGGTGGTGTCGAGCGAGGAGAGCACCGCGGCCGCCTCGGTCTTCTCCTGGTCCAGCCGGCGCTGCTGCTCCAGCAGGTTCTTGAGCGCCTCGGCCTGACTGCTGCTGGCCTGCTGGATGGTGGAGGCCTTCTCCAGGTAGCCGGAGGGGTCGGAGGAGAGCATCAGCTGGACGGACGCGTCGATGCCGCCGGTGCGGTACTGCTCGCCCGCCACCTCGGCCAGGCCGCCCTGGAGCCGGGTCATCTCCTCCTGGCCGCGGGCCACCTGGTCCTGCAGCTGGTCGGCCTGCTTGCGCAGCTGGTCGGACCGCTCCTTGGCGCCGTTGTACTTCTCCGCGGCCTGCTCCTGCTCCTGCTGGAGCTGGTCGATCTGTGCCTTGACGTCCGAGGTGTTCGGCTGCGGCGCGGCGTGCGCGGCCACCTGGGCGGAGAGGGCGACCGCGGTCGCGGCGGCAGCGGTGAGCACGGAGATCCGTGCGCGGCTCGGCTGCCTGGGACGGCGGTGGGAGGCCAAGTGTCCGGCTCCTTCTTCCATCGGACTCACCTGATGGGATGAGATTCCGGAAAATAGGTTTGACACCTGACCCTAGTGAAGTTCTATCCGTTCTGCTACTCCCCCGAACGTGTGAACTCCGGTCACCGCACTGACTTCACGGAACCCGCACCGGCCCCGGAAACCCTGTCCGACCAGGCATCATGACGTCCTGATCCGGGCTCAGGGCCGGGCCAGCCGGTTCAGCAGGAGCACCGACGCCACCGGGCGCGCGCCCGCCTTCCGCACGCCCTCCGCGACCTCCCGGTCGGTGGACACCACCACCACCGGACGCCCCTGCGGCTCGGCCCGCACCAGACGGCGGATCAGCTCGTCGGCCGTCTCCCCGGTCCGGCTGAACCGCACCCGGACCCCGCGCGGCGGCGCCATGATCACCGGGACGTCCAGGTCCTGCCCGTCGAACACACAGGTGACCTCCGCCTGGGTGCGCTGGGCCAGCATCGCCAGCCCGCCCAGCAGCCGGATCCGCTGCTGCTCCAGCGGCAGCGCCGGGTAGCCGGTCTTGGTCACGTTGTAGCCGTCCACCACCAGGTGCACCTGGGGGATCGCCAGCAACTGGTCCAGCAGCGCCGGATCGTCCTCGGCCAGCCCGCGCCGGGCCACGTCGTGCGGCGAGGCCGCCCCCGGCACCACCGCCTCCACCAGGTCCGCCGGACGGATCTGGGAGACCGGCAGCGCCAGCTCCCGCTGGAGCCCCTGGGCCGACTGCAGCACGCTGTCCAGCAGCAGCCGCAGCCGCATGTCCTCGACGCTGCGCCCCTCCCGGGCCGACCGCCGGCCCTGCTCGGCCGCGGTCTCCAGCTCGGAGACCCGGTGCCGGAGCCTGCGCGCCTCGGTCTCGGCCGCGCCGCGCTCGGCGGCGGCCTGCGCCTTCGCGGACTCCAGCTCCCCGGCCACCCGGCGGGCCTCCGCCTGCGCCCGGCGGGTGTCACTCTCCAGCGACCGCACCTTCTTGCGCAGCGACTCGGCCTCCTTGCGGACGCCCTCGGACTCGGCCCGCTGCCGGTCCAGGTCCGCCCGCGCGGAGGCCCGCACCTCGGCCAGCTCGGCCTGGAGCTTCTCCACCAGCCGGACCGCCTCCGCGGCCGCGTCCTCGGCGCCGGCCCGCTCGGCCTCCTCGCCGGCCTCGGCCACCAGCCGGCTCCAGCCCGCCGAACGCACCAGGTAGGCGGCCGCCGCGACGTCCATCGGATCGGCGGCGCTCGGGACGGTGCCCGACTCCAGCGCCTTCACCAGGTCCGGCTGCCCCAGTCGCAGCCGCTCCGCTATCCGCACCCGGAAGGACGGCTCCGCCTCCAGCGCCGCCGCCAGCGCGGTGGCCGCGTACTTGGCCCGCCGGGCCGGGGTGAACTTGACGTACTGGCGCAGGCTCTGCGGAAGCTCCGCCGACGGCAGCCCGCCGAGCGCGTCCGAGGCCAGCCCGACCACCCGCCGGCGCACCCCCTCCGGCAGCGGCCGGTCGAGCTTCTCGACGACGCGCTCCGCCTCGGGCCCCGCGGAGTCCTCCGCCGCCCCGGCCGCCCCGGCCGGGGCCTCGGCCGCAGCGGGCTGAAGCCCCTGGGCTTCGCCGGGCTCCTTCGCTGCGTCCACCACGTCCTCGGCTCCGATCCTGGTCCAGCGGGGTACGGCGGCGGCCGCCCCTGTCGTCACGCTCCGTGCGTCTTGTTCTGTATTGTCCCGTGCGGCGGACGGAGGCGTCGCGCACCCGCCCGCCGCACCGACGGGCATCAGCCCTGCTCGGCGGGGGCCTCCGCGCCCTCGGCACCCGGACGAGCCACCAGCTCGACCTGGTCCACCGCGTTGCACCAGCGGCAGCGCACCGACTCGATGGTCTGGCTCAGGACCTCGGTCTCCTCGACCTTGGACTCGCCGGCCAGGTCGAAGTGCAGGAACTCGGTCACCCGCGCGGTGCGGGTCACGTCGAAGCGGGTGAGGTTGCCGCACAGGGTGCAGCGCCAGCGCGTCTCGGAGGTCAGGGCGGGGACGGTCATCGGGGGTCCTCTCGGGTGGTCCCTGGGTGGGCTAGGCGCTCCCCACGGAGCCCCGGCGTCGGCGGCGGGAGGCGGGAATGCCCGCCCCAAGCCTATTGCCTGGGGCAACCGCCGCGACCACCGGTTGCCCGAACAACCGCACTGGTCCACCTGCCGTAAACCGTCGTGTCACCTGGGGCGCCCGGAGGGATGCTTGGCCGCATGGCGCTCGCGGCCTCCGACCACACCGCCGCCCGGGGCGGCCGCCCGGCGGCGACCGCCCCGGCGGTCAGCTACGCCCTGATCGCGCTCAACACCCTGGTCTTCCTGCTCGGCCCGGCCGCCGGACTCAATCCGCTGTACGGCTCCGGCCAGACGCGGGTCTGCGCGGAGCAGCGGTACGAGCAGCGCTGGGGCGCCGTCCCGGCCGAACTGCTGGCCGGGCGGCCGCTGACCGCCGAACAGCTGGCCGGGGCCCCCGACCCGGTCCCGGGCTGCCCGGCCGCCCCGACCCCCGGCAAGCACCCGGCCCTGTCCGCCCTCACCGGCCTCTTCCTGCACGCCGGCTGGCTGCACCTGCTGGGGAACCTGCTCTTCCTCCACGTCTTCGGCCCCACCGTCGAACGGCGGCTGGGCCGGGCCAGGTACGCCGTGTTCTACCTGGCCGCCGGTTGCCTGAGCACGTACGGCTTCGCGCTCGCCGAGGCGCACTCCCCGGATTCCGTCCGGGTGCTCATCGGGGCCTCCGGCGCGATCTCCGCCGTCCTCGGCGCCTACCTGCGCTTCCACCCCCGGGCCCGGGTGACCACCCTGGTGCCGCTGCTGTTCTTCCTGCCGCTGCGCTTCCCCGCCTGGCTGGTGCTCGGCCTCTGGTTCACCCTGCAGTGGTGGTCGGTGCACTCGGCGGGCCCGGGAGTGGCGTACCTCGTCCACGTGATCGGCTTCTGCGCCGGGTTCCTCCTCGCCTGTGCCGCGGCCCGCCACCCCCCGCGACGACCCGGCTGACGCCCGATACGCTGGCGGCACCTCACAAAGGAGCCCGAAAAGTGATCACCGCCATCGTCCTGATCAAGACCAGTGTCGACCGCATCCCGGAGATCGCCGAGGCCATCGCCGCCATCGAGGGCGTGAGCGAGGTCTACTCGGTGACCGGCGGCTACAACCTGGTGGCGATGGTGCGGGTGCGCCGGCACGACGACCTGGCCGAGGTCATCCCGGGCCGGCTCAACAAGGTCCCGGGTGTGGCCGACACCGAGACCCAGATCGCTTTCCGCACCTACTCCCAGCACGACCTGGAAGCCGCCTTCGCCCTCGGCCTGGACGAGTAGCGGTCAGCCCGCGCGCCGGGTGTCGGCGACGCAGCGCCCGCCCTCGTTGCGGTAGTTCCAGGCCGCACCGTCCGTGACCAGCTCCCGGACGGCGGTCAGGAAGCGGTCGACGTGCTCGTCCGGCGTCCCGGCCCCGAAGCTCACCCGGATCGCGTTGAGGCTGCGCTCACCCGGCAGCGAGGGCTCCGGCGCGCCGCACTCGGACGGGGCGACCTCCTCGTCGCCGAGCAGGGTGCGCACCAGCGGGTGGGCGCAGAACAGGCCGTCGCGCACCCCGATGCCGTACTCGGCGGACAGCGCGGCCGAGAAGTGCGAGCTGTTCCAGCCCTGGACGACGAAGGACAGCACGCCCACCCGGGCGGAGTCGGCCCCGAACAGGTTGAGGACCTTGACCTGCGGGATTCCGGCCAGCCCGGCCGTCAGGCGGGCGATCAGCTGCCGCTCGCGGGCCTCCAGCGCGTCGAAGCCGGCCTCGGTCAGCGCCCGGCAAGCCGAGGCGATCGCGTAGGCGCCGATGACGTTCGGCGAGCCGGCCTCGTGCCGGGCCGGGCCGGTGTGCCACTGCACGGCCACCGAGCCGTCGGTCTCCCGGGCCACCGTCCGGGTCGCCCCGCCGCCGGCCAGGTACGGCTCGGCCGCGTCCAGCCAGTCCGCCCGGCCGGCCAGCACCCCGGCGCCGAACGGCGCGTAGATCTTGTGGCCGGAGAAGGCGATCCAGTCCACGTCCAGCTCGCGCACCGAGACCCGGTGGTGCGGCGCCAGCTGGGCGGCGTCCAGCACCACCCGGGCGCCGTGCCGGTGGGCGGTCTCGGTCAGCTCGGCGACCGGCCACAGCTCGCCGGTCACGTTGGAGGCGCCGGTGACGCACAGCAGCTTGGGGCCCTCGGGCGCCTCGGCGAGCGCGGCGTCCAGCGCGGCCACCGCCTCGGCCCGCGAGCGCGGCGCCCGCAGGTAGGTGACGCCCAGTCCGGCGTGCGCCCAGGGCAGCAGCGAGGCGTGGTGCTCGGTCTCGAAGGCGAACACCCGGGTGCCGGCCGGCACCGCGGCGGCCAGCAGGTTGAGCGAGTCGGTGGTGGCCCGGGTGAAGACGACCTGGTCGCCGTCGCGCAGGTCGAGGAACTCGCCGACGGTGCGGCGGCTCTGCTCGAACAGGTCGGTGGACAGCTGCGAGAGGTACCCGGCCCCGCGGTGGACGCTGCCGTAGTACGGCGCGTAGGCGGCGACGTCGTCCCAGACCCGCTGGAGCGCCGGCGAGCTGGCCGCGTAGTCGAGCGCCGCGTAGCCGACCTTCTCACCGCTGGCGAGCGGGACCTGGACGTCGGCGCCGAGGACGGCGAGCGGGGCGCAGATTTCGGTGGCGGTGGAAGACATGAGGATGCACTCCTTCTACGGGTGAGGGACCCCGGGAGTGCAAGTCGTCCGGTGTCCGCGCTTGTCGCACGGACGGCTTGCCGTGACGACCCGGTCCTCACCCAGGGCACCCCGCCACGGACGGAGGGTTGCCGGACAGCAAGCTGGGGCTTGGCGCTGTCACTCATGACCTGGCGAAGACTCTAGGTCCCGCCCAGCGGGCGGTCAAACGGCCGTCCGGCATCCGGACAGCACGGAAGCCCGCGCCGGCGTTCCGGCACGGGCTTCCGACGACCGCCTCAGTTACGGCTGGTGGCCTCCGACCAACGCCGCAGCAGGTCCTGCGCCGCGCCGGAGTCGATCGCCTCGGCGGCGCGCCGCATGCCCGCCGCCAGCTGCTCGGCGAGCGGCGCCTCACCCAGGTCCAGCGCCACCAGCGCCGCGGCCGTGTTCAGCAGGACGGCGTCCCGCACCGGCCCGCGCTCCCCCGCCAGCACCCGCCGCGCGACCTCGGCGTTGTACGAGGCGTCCGCCCCGCGCAGTGCCTCGATGCCGACCAGTTCGATGCCGACGTCCCGCGGGTCGAAGGTGGCCTCGGTGACCACCCCATCGCGCACCAGCCACACCCGCGAGGTGGTGGTGACGGTCAGCTCGTCCAGTCCGTCGTCGCCGCGGAAGACCAGCGCCGTCGCGCCCCGCCGGGCCAGCACCCCGGCGATCAGCCCGGCCAGCCGGGTGTCGAAGCAGCCGACGGCGTGCGCGGTGACCTTCGCCGGGTTGGTCAGCGGGCCGAGGATGTTGAAGGCGGTCGGCACCCCGAGGTCGACCCGCGCGGTGGCGGCGTGCCGCATCGAGGGGTGGAACTTCGCCGCGAAGCAGAAGGTGAGACCGACTTCCTCGGCCACCTCGGCCACCCGCCGGGCCGACAGGTCCAGCGCCACCCCGAGCTTCTCCAGCACGTCCGAGGAGCCGCTGGCGGAGGAGGCCGAGCGGTTGCCGTGCTTGATCACCTTGGCGCCGGCGGCCGCCGCGACGATCGCCGACATGGTGGAGATGTTGACGGTCTTCGCCCGGTCGCCGCCGGTGCCGACGATGTCCACCGCCGGGCCGGGGATCTCCAGCGGCTCGGCGTGCTCGTACATCGCGTCGACCAGGCCGGTGATCTCCTCGACCGACTCGCCCTTGGCCCGCAGCGCGATCATGAACCCGGCCACCTGGGCGGGGGACGCCTCGCCGCTCATGATCCGGTCCATCGCCCACGCGGTGGACGAGCGGTCGAGGTCCTCCCCCTTCAACAGGGCCGTCAGGAGATCCGGCCAGGAGCGGACCACCTGCGCGGGGTCGCTACCGCCGTTCGCAGGGTTCACGTTCACCATGGCTGACTCCAGCTGTTGTCGGTTCCCCCGCAGGGGGGACGTCCGTACGGATGGAGCCAGCCTATCGAGCGAAGCGGTCGCTTCTCCCCTTGTTCTTTCGACCCTTGTTCCTTTCGGCCCCGGTTCTCCCGACCGCGGCCGGGGCCGCGTTCAGCGGACCGCCGGAGCGCGCTTCGCCAGCCGGGCCCGCAGCAGGGTGGCCACCGCCTCGGCCAGGGCCACCGGGTCCACCGGGCGGGAGATCGCCGCGTCGGCCCTGCTCCAGGCGGCGAGCCAGGAGTCCTGCGGCCGACCGATCAGCACCAGCACCGGCGGGCAGCCGTAGATCTCGTCCTTGAGCTGCCGTGCGAGGCCCAGCCCGCCGACCGGCACCGCCTCGCCGTCCAGCAGGCAGAGGTCCACTCCGCCCTTCTCCAGCGCCTTGAGCACCGCGGGGGTGGTCGCGCACTCCAGGTAGGAGAGTCCCGGAAGATCCTCGGCGGGCCGACGGCCGAGCGCCGTCAGCACCTGCTCGCGGGTGTTGCGGTCGTCGCTGTAGACGAGGACGGTGAGCGTCTCATCGGTCGTGTACGCCATGGGCCCTGCTCCCTCAAGTGTGATCCGGACCACGTTCGCCTGATCCGGATGCTACTCCGGATCACCCGCCACCGAGTCCCCCTCGCACAGGTTCCTCCCCGAGCCGCCGCGGCCCCGGACTCACCCGCCCGGAGGACGGCCCGTCACCCGACCCCGCCCGGTCCACCCGTACGGCCGACCCCGTTCCCCTCTCCCCTACCTTCCGGGACTGCTCCGACCGTGCAACGACGCGCTGGGCAAGGGGGTCGTAGGCTGCTCCGAGGAACCATCAGAAAAGGGACGCGCCGCTGCTCAGTCCCCACCCGGACCCCCCGCCGGCCGCCAAGCGGGCATACCGCACGCACCGGACACTCCGAGGGACACCCCCCGACGTGAAGACGGAATAAGGGACCGACATAATGTCCGTCGTGGCGACAGCAACAGCAGTAGAAACCGGGCACGCGCACGGATCGGTCAACCGGCCGAACATGGTCAGCGTCGGAACGATCGTCTGGCTCAGTTCCGAGTTGATGTTCTTCGCGGCCCTCTTCGCGATGTACTTCACGCTCCGCTCCGTCAAGGGGCCGGAGTTCTGGACCGAGAAGGCCCACGCCCTCAACGTGCCGTTCTCCTCGGTCAACACCACGATCCTGGTGCTCTCCTCGCTCACCTGTCAGCTCGGCGTGTTCGCCGCCGAGCGCGGTGACGTGAAGAAGCTCCGGGCGTGGTTCATCCTCACGTTCGCCATGGGCGCGATCTTCATCGGCGGCCAGGTGTTCGAGTACACCGATCTGGTCAAGAAGGACGGCCTGTCGCTGTCCTCCGACCCGTACGGCACGGTGTTCTACCTGACCACCGGCTTCCACGGGCTGCACGTGACGGGTGGTCTGATCGCCTTCCTGCTGGTCCTGGGACGGACGTACGCAGCCAAGCGTTTCACGCACGAGCAGGCCACCGCCGCGATCGTCGTGTCGTACTACTGGCACTTCGTCGACGTCGTGTGGATCGGCCTGTTCGCGACCATCTACCTGATCAAGTAACCAGCTGATCAGGTCGCTGGCCACCGGCTGCGGCCCCCGCCCTCACCGGCGACGGGCCGCTTCTGCCGGTGCCGACGCTCCCACCGACCGACCGCGCGCGCAGCCCTAGACGGGCGGCCTCGTGACGGCCAGACCGGCCGCCGGGTGCACCCACCAGTCGACCAGATCCTGACACCGGGGTTATTCCGTGAAAAAGCTCTCCGCACGACGGCGCCACCCATTGGCGGCGCTGGTCGTCCTACTTCTCGCCCTGGCGGCAACCGGGGGGCTGTACGCCGCGTTCGCGCCCGCCGACAAGGCGCAGGCCGAAGTCGCCGCGCAGTCGCTCGCGATCGATGAGGGCAAGAAGCTCTTCGCCGTGGGCTGCTCCTCCTGCCACGGCCTGAACGGCCAGGGCAGCAGCGACGGTCCGAGCCTGGTCGGCGTCGGCTCCGCCGCTGTCGACTTCCAGGTCGGCACCGGCCGCATGCCGGCCCAGCAGCCCGGCGCCCAGGTCCCGCGCAAGAAGAACATCTACTCGCAGGGCGAGATCGACCAGCTCGCCGCCTTCGTCGCCTCCCTCGGTCCCGGCCCGGTGACCCCGAAGGAGGAGCAGTACACCTCGACCAACCCCGAGGACCTGTCCAAGGGTGGCGAGCTGTTCCGCACCAACTGCGCCCAGTGCCACAACTTCTCCGGCCAGGGTGGTGCCCTGACCAAGGGCAAGTACGCCCCGTCGCTCGAGGGCGTGGACGCCAAGCACATCTACGAGGCCATGCAGACCGGCCCGCAGAACATGCCGTCGTTCCCGGACACCACCATGCCCGAGGAGCAGAAGAAGCAGATCGTGGCCTTCGTCCGCCACACCACCAACGATGAGCCCAACCCCGGCGGTCTCACCCTGGGCAGCCTCGGTCCCGTGACCGAGGGTCTGTTCGGCTGGATCTTCGGCCTCGGCACGCTCATCGCGGTCGCGATCTGGGTCGCCGCCCACACCACCAAGGCCAAGAAGTCATGAGCCACGACATGTCAGAAGAGAAGCTCCCGGAGCCCCACGGCTCCGCCGGCGAGGTGGCCGACCACGGCAGCCCGTTCGCCGACCCGGGCCTGCCGGCCCACGAGCCCCGTCGCACCGACATCGACGAGAAGGCCGCCTCGCGTGCCGAGCGCCAGGTCTCGCTGATGTTCGTGGTCTCGATGCTCGCCACCATCGGCTTCATCGCCTCGTACGTGGCCATCGACCCGGACAAGATCGTCTACATCTTCCCGCTCGGTCACGTCAGCGCGCTGAACTTCGCGCTCGGCCTGACCCTGGGCGTGGCGCTGTTCATGATCGGCGCGGGCGCGGTCCACTGGGCCCGCACCCTGATGTCGGACGTCGAGCTGCCGGCCGAGCGTCACCCGATCGAGGCCCCCGACGAGGTCCGCGCGGACGTCATCGAGCAGTTCAAGACCGGCGCCGCCGAGTCCGGCTTCGGCCGTCGCAAGATGATCCGCAACACCCTGATCGGCTCCATGGCGCTGGTCCCGCTCTCCGGCGTGGTCCTGCTCCGTGACCTCGGCCCGCTTCCCGAGAAGAAGCTCAAGGAGACCGGCTGGAAGGAGGCGACCGAGGCCAAGCCGCTGCCGCTCATCAACATGAACACCATGCAGCCGATGAAGCCCGAGGACATCATCGTCGGCTCGCTGACCTTCGCCATGCCGGAGGGTCTGTCCACGCACAGCGAGGACTTCCAGCAGCGGATCGCCAAGGACGCCCTGATGCTGGTCCGCATCGCGCCGGAGGACATCAAGGACGAGAAGTCCAAGGATCTGGGTTTCGAGGGCATCCTCGCCTACTCCAAGATCTGCACCCACGTCGGTTGCCCGATCAGCCTGTACGAGCAGCAGACCCACCACGCGCTCTGCCCCTGCCACCAGTCGACCTTCGACCTGGCGGACGGCGCCCGCGTCATCTTCGGCCCGGCCGGCCACCCGCTGCCGCAGCTGAAGATCACCACTGACGAGAAGGGCAACCTGGTCGCCACCGGCGACTTCGCTGAGCCCGTCGGCCCGAGCTACTGGGAGCGTGCTCGATGAGTAGCGCGAGCAGCACCACGACCGGTGCCGCCAAGCCCTCCAGCACGCGTGAGAAGCCCGCCAACAAGTGGGAAGCCGCGGCTGACTGGACGGACGGCCGGCTGGGGATCTACTCCCTCGCCAAGGCCAACCTGCGGAAGATCTTCCCGGACCACTGGTCCTTCATGCTGGGCGAGATCTGCCTCTACACGTTCGTCATCATCATCCTGACCGGTGTCTACCTGACGCTGTTCTTCAAGCCCTCGATGGCCGAGGTCGTCTACGACGGCTCGTACGTGCCGCTCAAGGGCCTCCCGATGTCCGAGGCGTACGCCTCCACGGTGGACATCAGCTTCGAGATCCGCGGCGGTCTGCTGATCCGCCAGATCCACCACTGGGCCGCGCTGGTCTTCGTGGCCGCGATGCTCGTGCACATGCTGCGCGTGTTCTTCACCGGCGCGTTCCGCAAGCCCCGTGAGATCAACTGGGTCTTCGGCTTCCTGCTGCTGGTCCTGGGCATGTTCGACGGCTTCTTCGGCTACTCGCTGCCGGACGACCTGCTGTCGGGTACCGGTATCCGCTTCATGGAAGGCGCGATCCTCGCCGTCCCGCTGGTGGGCACCTACATCCAGATGTTCCTGTTCGGCGGCGAGTTCCCCGGGCACGACATCATCCCGCGGTTCTTCACCATCCACGTGCTGCTGATCCCCGGCATCATGCTCGGCCTGCTGGTCGCGCACCTGATCCTGGTCTTCTACCACAAGCACACCCAGTGGGCGGGCCCGGGCAAGACCGAGAAGAACGTCGTCGGCATGCCGCTGATGCCGGTCTACATGGCCAAGGCCGGTGGCTTCTTCTTCCTGGTCTTCGGCATCATCGCCGCCATCTCGGCGATCGCCACGATCAACCCGATCTGGTCGGTCGGCCCGTACCGTCCGGACCAGGTGTCGACCGACGCCCAGCCCGACTGGTACATGGGCTTCTCCGAGGGCCTGATCCGCGTCATGCCGGGCTGGGAGATCGGCCTGTGGGGCCACACCCTGAACCTGGGTGTCTTCGTCCCGCTGATGATCTTCCCGCTGGTCCTGGTCGCCATCGCGGTCTACCCGTTCATCGAGAGCTGGGTCACCGGCGACAACCGCGAGCACCACATCCTGGACCGCCCGCGCAACGCCCCGGTCCGCACCGCCCTGGGTGCCGCCTGGATCAGCCTCTACCTGGTGCTGCTGATCGGTGGTGGCAACGACCTGTTCGCCACCCACCTGCACCTGTCGATCAACGCGATCACCTACTTCGTCCGCGTCGGCTTCTTCGTCGTCCCGGTCGCGGTCTTCATCATCACCAAGCGCTGGTGCCTCGGCCTCCAGCGCCGTGACAAGGAGAAGGTGCTGCACGGCCGCGAGACGGGCGTCATCAAGCGCCTGCCGCACGGCGAGTTCGTCGAGGTGCACGCCCAGCTGCCGCAGGGCGACCTGCACAAGCTCACCGCGCACGAGCAGAACCAGCCGATCGAGCTGCCGGCCCAGACGGACGAGAACGGCGTGGCCCGCAAGGCCGGCGCCCTCACCCGCGCCCAGGCCAAGCTCTCCCGCGGCTTCTACGGCGAGGGCAGCCAGATCCCCAAGCCGACCGCCGAGGAGCACCACGAGATCACCAGCGGCCACGGCCACCACTGATCCCGTAGGCACCACCGCGTCACCCCGAGGGCCGCTGACCAGAGTTCATCTGGTCG